>CBFGIH010000026.1:0-6648 GCA_965648775.1 Caldifarciminota bacterium
ACTGGCCGAACTGATCGGCGCCCGGCCCGAAGAAATTATTTTTACTTCCGGCGGCAGTGAAGCGGATAATTTTGCCATCAAGGGTATCGCTTATGCCCATCATGATAAAGGGGATCATCTGATCACCTCCCAGATCGAACATCATGCCGTTCTGGAAACATGCCAGTACCTGGCCAGGTCGGGATTCAAGCTGACGATCCTGCCGGTAGACCGTTACGGTCTGGTCGATCCGGCTGATGTCAAGAAAGCAATCACAAAAAAAACCATTCTGGTCTCGATCATGCACGCCAACAACGAAATCGGGACCATCGAACCGATCGCCGATATCGGTGCAATCTGCCGGGATCAGGGCGTCTATTTTCACACGGATGCGGTTCAAACCTTCGGCAGTCTGGAGGTTAATGTCCAAAAATTACCGATTGATCTTTTGTCGCTCTCGGCACATAAATTCTACGGACCCAAGGGCGTGGGCCTGCTTTACCTCCGCCGGGGCGTCAAGATCGTTCCCCTCATCCACGGCGGGGGCCAGGAAGGCGGCAAGCGGGCTTCGACCCACAATGTGCCGGGAATCATCGGCATGGGCAAGGCTGCGGAACTGGCCGTGGCGGAGCGGGAAGAACGGATGATTCATGATACGGCTTTGCGCGACCGGCTCATCCAGGGGCTATACCAGCAAATTCCCGAACTCCGCTTGAGCGGGCATCCCAAAAACCGTCTGCCGAACAACTGCAGTGTGATCGTGAAATATGTGGAAGGCGAAGCCGTGCTGATCAAACTTGATCAGGCGGGGATCGAAACCTCAACCGGTTCTGCCTGTTCCTCGGGCACCGCGGAACCATCCCATGTTATTGTCGGCATCGGTACGCCTCCGGAGGAATGCCACGGCTCCCTGCGGATGACCGTCGGCCGTCTGACCACGACCGAAGACATCGACTATGTCGTGGATCAGCTGAGCCGGATTGTGGCGGAACTAAGAAAAATCTCACCTTTAGGGTCCGCCAACACCACTCTCGCCCCCTGAAAATTCCAGCCACGATCCGCCGTCAGAAAAAAATTCTGGTCGCGATGAGCGGTGGAGTTGATTCATCGACCGCGGCGGCCCTGCTCAAAAAACAGGGATACTATCTCGAAGGTGCGATCATGAAATTTGAAGGAGTCAGTGATCAGGACATTGCTTCGGCCCAGGCCGCAGCCCGCTGCCTGGACATTCCTTTTCGGATCATTGATTTAAGCACCGCTTATCAGGAACTGATCATTCGTCCGTTTGTCCAGGAATACGCGGCCGGCCGGACACCCAACCCCTGCGTTTTCTGCAACCAGTATTTCAAGTTTGGTTTTTTCCTGCAGCGGGCGCTTGCCTTTGGTTTTGATCTTATCGCCACGGGTCATTATGTCCGACGCGCCCTGGAGAGAGGCGTATACCGGCTCCGGCGCGGAATCGATAAAAACGAGCAGTCGTATTTTCTCTATCGCTTGAACCAGCGGCAAATATCCCGCGCCCTCTTTCCCCTTGGTTCCCTGACCAAAGATGAGGTACGGACCATCGCCCGGCAGCACGGACTACCGACTGCCCAGCGCCGGAAAAGCCATGATGTCTGTTTCCTGCCCGACGCTGATTATGCATCTTATTTGAAGAAAATTCTTCCGGAAAAACCAGGCGACATCATTGACCAGCAGGGTCGAATCATCGGCCGGCACCAGGGAGTCATATTTTACACCATTGGCCAGCGCCGCCGCATTGGCATCAGCCGGGATCGGCCATATTATGTGACCGCGATTAACGCTTCCCGCAACTGGATTCAGGTCGGCGATAAATCGGATGTTTTCAAAACCACCTTCCTTGCCGGCCAGGTTCATTTCCTCCAACGTCCGCTGACATCGCGCCGGCAAAGCATCCTTGGCCAGGTCCGGTATAACTCACCGGCAACACCGGTTCGGCTGACCAGGGCACCCGGCGGGCTCAGGGTGATTTTTGAAAAACCGCAGTGGGCCATCACGCCCGGTCAATCCGTGGTTTTTTATCGGGATGATGAACTGCTGGGCGGCGGCATCATCAAAGCCATCCTGGCATGATCATCCGGGCGTTGATTTTGTCTTTTTCTGCGTTATAATCTGCCATGTCTGATTTTCTTGAGGAAATTGCTGGCCAGGAGCACGCCAAACGTCTGCTCCGCACCAGCCTGGTGAAAAATGAGTTATACAATCTCCTTTTTACCGGCCCGCGGGGGGTCGGGAAAAGAATGACCGCGTTTGCCCTGGCTCGAGCGATTGGCAGTCCGGTCGGCTCAGGCGAATTCACCCTGATCGGACCGGTGCCCGCCGGGGCCATCGAGAAAAAAGACAAGATTAATGAATACCTGAAACAATACCTTCCTGACCAGCCGTTCATTCCGGTTCACGAAAAAATAAGCATTCACATCGAACAAATCCGCAGCCTGATTGAAAATTTAAGTTTGATGCCGATCACGGGGCGGCGCCGGTTCGTCCTGATTCTGGAGGCGGATAAAATGACCGAGGAGGCAGCCAATTGTTTTCTGAAAACCTTGGAAGAACCGCCGTTGGACACGCTTTTCGTGCTGGTTACATCTCGCTTGGAACATGTCCTGCCCACGATCCGATCCCGCTGTCAGATTATCAATTTCTACCATCTGACCGATTCCGCCCTGCGGTCGGTTCTCTTTGAGCATAACGATGATTTTCTCCTCGGCAGTCCGGGCGAGATCATGGCACTGCAGCACAACCCCCTGCAGGAGCAATCCGTGGCTATATTCAAACAGACGCCGCTATCCGTATCCGAGGCGGCAAACCTGGCCCGCCAGTTCAGCCGGGACAAAGTCCCTGACCTCATTTATCCGCTTTTGCTTTTATACCGACTCCTGATGTACCGGGCTTTGAACCTGCCGGGCAAGACCGCTTATGAATCACTGCTCAATAAAAAAATCAAGCGGGTCTCTTTAACCGGAATTCTGGATACCATCGCCCGGCTGGATGCCAGCATCATCGCCCTGGAACAGAATCCTAATCATCTTCTTTTACTTTTCAACCTTCTGCTCAAACTGCCCTGAACCGGAGTGGCGCGTGCGCGACTGCGGCGGCACCACCCGATTCAATCATCGTCTTCCACCCTCTCCCCAATCTGATCAATCGCCTATTCATATCAAGACAACCGCTTGGTTATGAAGTTCCTCTGTGACGCCATGCTGGGCACGCTTTGTAAATATCTGCGGATATGCGGGTGGGACGCAGCTTACACCGCCGACCGGCGGAAAATCATGCTTCAGGCGCGGTTCGAAAACCGGGTGATTTTGACGCGCAACACGCAATTAAAAAGCAAACCCGGCGTTTTTTTCCTGGAGACGGATTATTTGCCTGAACAGCTCCGATCGATCATGGGAAAATACCACCTGGTAAAACCGGCAAATTACCTTACCCGCTGCCTGATCTGCAATGAACCGCTGCAACCGGTTCACCGGACCGCGGCGCGCGGTCGCATCCCGTATTACACCTTTACTAAATTCCGGAATTTCCGCTCCTGCCCGCGCTGCCGTAAGGTGTACTGGCGTGGTTCCCATTATGAAAACATGATTAACCGCATTAAGAAACTCTTGGATTGACCATGGCCGCTTTTTTTGTTTATCTCCGCACTGAAAATACAAAAATGATATTCCGACTCCTGACCTTTTTACCGACCCTGGCCTGGTTCATCAACTGCCTGCCTTATATCAACCGGACGGCGGACGATCATCTGGTCCGGGTCGCCGTCGTGTGCGCCGCCGATTCGGTAACGGTCAGCGGCAGCCGGGGCAATAAATACTATCAGGGGTTCGGACTTTCCCTGCGCGATTCGTTTCCCCAGTTTTTTAAACCGGTCAATGGCCGGATCGTGATCAACGGCATCGCCTACCGCGGCGCGCTGGAAATCCGGCGCGACCAGGATGCCCTCTGGGCGATTAATGTCCTGGACATGGAAGAATATTTAAAGGGCGTTGTTCCCTGCGAGATCGGCGGGATAACGCGCGCGCAGATGGAAGCGGCTAAAGCGCAGGCGGTCGCCGCCCGGACATATGCCGCCGCTCACCGCCGTCAGTACGCCCATATCGGCTTTGACCTGTATGCGACGGTTCAGGATCAGGTTTACGAAGGTCTGCGAGTGGAAAACGATTTAATTAACGAGGCCGTGGATAAAACCCAACGCCAGATCATCACCGATCACGGCCAGGCAATCGAAGCCAAGTATCATTCCACCTGCGGCGGGCAGACCGCCGATTTCAACGACGCCTGGCCCGGTCAGGGCCCGCCCTATCTGCACAGTGTGTCCTGTGGCTATTGCCAGGCCAGCCCTCATTACAATTGGAAAAAAACCTGGACCAAAAGTGAATTTTTCCGTCATCTCCGCCAGCGGTTGTCCAAAATGGGGATTGAACTGGCAGACCGCGAATTCATCACGGGGCTGCGGTTGTATAAAAATCAGCGGAGCCAGCGAATCCGGCAAATCAAAATCATAACCACCCGCCGGGATTGTCTGATCCCCGCTCATAAAATCAGAACTCTTTTCGGCGATGAGCGGGATCCCGGCGGATTGCTTAAGTCAAACTGGTTTCAGCTTAAAATCAGGGCGGACACGATCGTCATCGAAGGCCGGGGTTTCGGCCACGGCGTGGGCCTGTGCCAATGGGGTTGCCTGGAAATGGCGCGCCAGGGCAGGAATTACCGGGAAATCCTGCGACATTATTACCCCGGCACTAAAATTACCAGATATTGAAGTATAAAATCTTTACCGGTCAACGATAAGGCTGATTGCTATTCAACATCATACTCAAGCACAATGTCGCCTTTTATTAAATACTGCCAGATGATAGAAGAGTTCATGAAACGCACATAGTAGGAATTGCTGGGTTCGGTCAAAACGATATCAAAAGTATCGGCGGACAATCCATTTTTGCCATATAACTCGGTCTTCCCCCGGTAAATCCAAAAACTGATATTGCTGCCTGCGCCCGCGTAACCACCCTTGATATGGACATTGGACATATCGCTTTGCACCTCAAAATCAAGATCGATGGTCTCCGCTTGATGGATCCGCAAGGAATCAGATAAAATCGGATCGACATAATGACCGGGTTCTTTGCGATTGCACATGCAGGCAAAAAGCATCACGCCAAGAATGACAACCAATATTTTATGCTCCTTCATGATACCTCCTTGATTATATTTCAAACATACTGGTACTTTTCAAATCATCAGCGGTCCGCGGGCATATGTTTTTAATACATTTTTTTCTCAAATTTAAAAAAACAATCTTGCATTAAAATATATCTGTTTCTACATTAAAATCAAGCAGGCAGAATGAGGTATGATTTTTTATGGATAAATATCAGCATCCGAAGGTATTTCAATGTCAGCCTGAAATCGTTTTCTGATCCCTGAGCGAACGTCAAACCTTTAAACACCCGATATTTAATAATAATTCGCCTCCGATCAACATCAGACATAGTCGTGCTGATAAAATATTGATAATATTATCATCAAATTGTATAAAAATAACTTGACTTGGCTGTAAAATTATGGTATATTATGTGTTATGAGATTTGATAAATCGCTGATCCCGACGCTGCGGGATGATCCCAAGGACGCGGAGACAAAAAGCCACCGTCTCCTTATCCGCGCCGGCTATATGCGGCAGTTCGCCGCCGGCGTCTTCATCTATCTACCTCTGGGGTGGCGGGTGATGCTCAAGATCACCCAGATCATCCGCGAAGAAATGGATCGTATTGGCGGTCAAGAACTTTTGATGCCGGTCATGGCGCCCCGCGAAATCTGGGAAGAGGCTGGCCGGTGGCAGGCCTACGGCGATGACATGTTTCGAATCAAAGACCGCAAGGGCCGGGATTACTGCCTCTGTCCCACCCACGAAGAGGTCATCGCGGATATTGGCCGACATACTATCCGGTCTTACCGCGATCTTCCCCAGATCTGGTATCAAATCCAGACCAAGTTCCGTGATGAACCCCGGCCGCGCTTCGGGGTGATCCGAACCCGCCAGTTTACAATGAAAGATTCGTACAGCATGGATGCGGATGAAAAAGGCCTTGATCTCAGCTACCACCACCACCGCGAAGCGTATGAACGCATCTTCAAGCGCTGCGGCCTGGATTTCATATCGGTCCGCGCCTCGGGCGGCATCATGGGATCAGGAGAATCCACGGAATTCATGGCCCTGGTCGAAGGCGGTGAGGATCAGGTCATTGTTTGCGAAAAGTGCGATTACCGGGCAAACCTCGAAATTGCCGAAGGTCGGGCCGAAAGCCGGTCCTTTGACGATCAGCCGATTGAAAAAGTTTCCACCCCGGAACGACGGACCGTTGAGGAAGTCACCGGCTTCCTTAACGTACCCGCGCAACAGCTCGCGAAAAACATGTACTACACCGCGCCCGGCAAACCAGGCGTACTGGTTCTGGTGCGGGGAGATTATGAAATAAATGAAGAACGGATAAAACGCCGCATTGGTGCAGATTACCAACCGGCTTCCGCCGAGGAAATAACCAAGAAATTCGGGGCCGAGCCAGGTTTTATCGGCCCGGTCGGTATCACCGGCGTTGAAATCTACGCTGATGAATTGCTCCGCGGCGGAAAAGGCCTGGTCACCGG
>CBFGIH010000026.1:6658-8180 GCA_965648775.1 Caldifarciminota bacterium
ATCCGCGGCCTGAACCTGGAACGCGACGTGCCGGTCAAAGAATTCATCAATCTTCGCCGCGTGCAAGCCGGCGATCTTTGTCCGGTTTGCGGCGGAACTTTGAAATTTAACACCGCGCTTGAGCTGGGACATATCTTTAAACTCGGCATTAAATATTCACACGCCATGGGCGTTACTTATCTGGACGAAGACGGCAACGCGCATCCCGTAATCATGGGCAGTTATGGCATCGGCCTGGAGCGCATTATGGCCTGCGCTTTGGAGCAGAAAGCCGATGCAAAGGGCGCGGTCTGGCCGATCACCATTGCCCCTTTCGACCTGATCATGATCGTCTTAAATGTCGACGACCCGGAAATCATCCGAATCGCGGATGAAGTGGCATCAGGCCTGGACACGGCTGGCGTCAGTTATCTGCGCGATGACCGGAACGTTTCCGCCGGCATAAAATTCAACGATGCGGACTTGCTGGGCATCCCCATTAAACTGACTATCGGCCGCAAGGGTCTCCGTGAAAATCAATTCGATATCACCATCCGGGAATCAGGCTGCGTGCGCACCGCGGCCCGGAACGAGATCGCCGCCGTATGCCGATCGATCAAAGAAGAACTTAAGGGGAAAATCGATGAAAGACTTTGAACTGGCGGGCATTCAGGCGGCTGCGGCTAAGATT
This sequence comes from Caldifarciminota bacterium, assembly GCA_965648775.1. Taxonomy (GTDB): domain Bacteria; phylum Hydrothermota; class Tepidihabitantia; order SM23-42; family JAOAFX01; genus CBFGIH01. Next base: position 7,329 of record CBFGIH010000026.1, read on the forward strand.
ACGGAAGCCATGGGTCTTCGTCTTTATGATATTGAGTTTAACGATATCAACCGAACTCTTAAAGTCATGATTGATAAAACCGAGGGCATCAGCATTAATGACTGCGCCCGGGTCAGCACCGCCTTATCCCGGGAATTGGACCTGCTCGATCTGATCCACGGCCGTTATCAGTTAGAAGTTACATCCCCCGGGATTAACCGCTTTCTCAAAAGGCTTGAACATTACCAGTGGGCTGTGGGCAAGTCGGTGTGGATCGAAACAGCGAAAGAAAAAATCACCGGCTACCTGCGCCGCGCTGATGAGGAATCCGTCACGGTCGCCACGCCGGCTGGAGAAAAAATAATTTCCCGGGCGGAAATTGCAAGGGCACAAGTTATGGAGGATATAGCCGATGGCAAACGAAGATAGCGCAATCATCGAAAGCATGAAAACCATTGCCCGTTCGCGGGGCGTCAAATTCGACTATGTCGTAGATTCCCTGGCCGAAGCGGTCAAAAGCGGCATCAAGCGTAAATACGGCAAGGGCGTCGAATCCGAAGTCGCGGTCAACAAATCGACCGGCGAGATCAAAATTCACATTGTCCGCAAGATAGTGGAAAAGGTCGTGGATAAAGACAAAGAAATCGCACTTGAGGAAGCAATCAAGAAAAATCCCGAATACAAGATTGGCGATGATTATCGGGTAGCCGTTTCCATATCCGAACTCGGCCGGACCGCGATTGACTCGGTGAAACAGGCTCTAACCCAGCGGATCAGCGAAGCGGAACGAAACCGGATCCTGACCGAGTATGAAAAGAAAGTTGGCGAAATTGTGAAAGGCATCGTCAAGGTTGTCAGCCGGAATGAAATCCT
>CBFGIH010000026.1:8211-11834 GCA_965648775.1 Caldifarciminota bacterium
ACAATTCCTTCCTACGGCATGATGCGGATCGAACATTACCGGATTGATTCTCCCATTCGCGCCGTGGTTGCCAAGGTGGACCGTGTGCAGTGGGGTCCCAAGATCATTCTTTCCCGGACCGATCCCCAATTTCTTCAGCGCTTGCTCTTTTATGAAATTCCGGAAATCAAAGATGGTTTGATCAACGTAATCAAGATTGTCCGCGAACCCGGCGTCCGAGCTAAGGTGGCAGTGCAAACCACCGATCCCAAAATCGATCCTATTGGTGCCTGCGTGGGATATCGCGGCAGCCGGATCCAGTCCATCGTCAAGGAATTGTCCGGGGAACGGATTGATGTGATTCAATGGAGCAAAGACCTCAACCTGCAGGTTTCCCGCAGCCTCTCACCCGCCAAGGTAAAAGAAATCATCAATCTCAGTGAAGGCCATATTATGGCGGTCGTGCCGGATGATGATTATTCGAAAGCCATCGGGAAAAATGGTGTTAATGTCGACCTGGCTTCGCGTTTAACCGGCGTGGAGATCGAAATCAAAAAGGTCTCAGAATATGAAAAAGAACTGGCCGAAAAAACAATGGCGGAATTGTCCGTCGAAGATATCAAGGGCATCAACAAGAACCTTAAGGCAGTTCTCAAAGAAAAAGGATATAATAACGCCCTTGCGATCGTCAAGGCTTCGGCCGATGAATTGAAAACCCTGCTGGGCATTGACGACGAAGAATTGACCAAATTGCTCAATGCCGTAAAACCGGAGGTAAAACCACCGGCGGAGGACGTCATCTAATGCCCTCGAAGAAGGTTTACAGCGTCGCCAAGAACCTCGGGCTGTCCAGTGGAGCTTTAATTAAACTGCTGGATGAGATCGGCATCAAGACCAAGGGCCCGATGTCCACCCTCACCGATGATGAAATCAAACGGGTTCGGGATAAAATTTCCGCGGAAAAAAGACGGGTCAAGAAAGAATTCACCCGTGCCGACAGTGAAAGCGGCGCCAAGGATAAACGCAAGAAAATTGACGAAGCGGCGGTTCGGCAAATGGTAAAATCCACCCTGGCCAAGATCGAAAAAGGCGAAACCAAAAAGCACTATAAGCGGGAGGAATCCGTCAAGCCTCAGACGGTCATCCAGGACAAGACGGTGGAGGTGACGGAGTTCATGACCGTGGCTGAATTCGCTCAATCCCTGGATGTACCACCGGCCGAGGTAATCAAGAAATGCCTGAATCTGGGTGTCATGGCGAGCCTCAATCAGCGCCTGGACGTGGACACAATCTCCGTGTTGTGTGACGAGTTCAAATGCAAGATGAAAATGGTCACATCAGTTGAGCAGGTGGACACCGAACCGACGACCGAAGAGATAATCCGGCCGCCGGTGGTAACGGTTATGGGGCATGTTGACCATGGCAAAACCACCCTGCTGGATGCTATCACCAAATTGCGGGTTGCCGAGTCCGAATATGGCAAGATCACGCAGCGCATGGCCGCCTATCAAATAAAATACAACAATAAACCAATCACCTTTCTTGACACGCCCGGCCATGAGGCCTTCACCGCCATGCGCGCCCGTGGCACTCAGGTGACGGATATTGTCGTCCTGGTCGTCGCGGCTGATGACGGCATCATGCCGCAGACCATCGAGGCGATCGACCACGCGCGCGCCGCTAACGTGCCGATCATTGTCGCGATCAACAAGATCGATTCTCCCAAGGCGAACATAAACCTCGTTAAATCCCAGCTGGCAAAAAACAATGTATTAATTGAGGACTACGGCGGCAGGGTGATCTGCATTGAAACCTCGGCCCTGAAAGGCCTCGGCATCACCGACCTGCTGGATGCGATCCTGGTCAAGGCTGAAGAATTGAATTTGAAAGCGCCCTTGAAAAAAAGGGCCAAGGGCGTAATTCTGGAATCCCGGCTCGACCGAGGCAAGGGCAATATCTCCACCGTGCTTATTCAAGAAGGCGTACTCCGTCGGGGCGATCCTTTTTTCTGCGGGGCCAATTTCGGCCGGGTCCGCGATCTGCTCAATGAAAACATGGAGCGCCAGGAAGAGGCCGGACCATCCACGCCCGTGTTAGTGCTTGGCTTCAGCGGCCTGCCGGCCGCCGGTGAATTGTTTTTAGTCACCGAGGATGAACGACAGGCCCGGGAATTGGCTTATCAGCGGGAACTGCTGGAACGCAACCGGAAAATGAAACAAATCAAGGCCCGGATCACGCTGCTGGACATGCAGGAAAAAATCAAGACCGGTGAAATGAAGGAACTGCGGGTTTTGCTCAAGACCGACACGGCGGGATCGCTGGAAGCGCTCGACGAAAAATTGAATGAATTAAACATGGATGAAGTTACCATCAACGTTATCCATAAAGGCGTCGGCAAGATCAATGTTTCTGATATTCTTCTGGCTGAAGTCACCGGCGCGATTTGCGTCGGTTTCCATGTTGGACCGGAAACCGCAGCGCTGGAAGCCGCTGAGCGCGAAGGAGTGGAAATCAGAACTTATCGACTGATTTATGAAGCCCTGGAAGACCTGCGCGCGGCTATGGTCGGCATGCTCGAACCAAAAATGCAGGAAATCCTGATCGGCGAGGCCGAGGTGCGCGAAGTATTCACGATTCCCAAAATCGGGGTGGTGGCCGGCTGTTACATCAAGGACGGCAAGGCGATCCGCAGTGCGTTAGTCTCGGTCCTGCGCGAGAACAAGGAAATCACCCGTTCCCGCATCATATCCCTGAAACGGTTCAAGGATGATGTCAAAGAAGTTCTGACCGGATTTGAATGCGGCATCGGTCTGGAAAATGTTTCCGATCTCCAGAAAAACGACCTGCTGCAGTTCTATAAGGTCGAGGAAGTGGCCGCGACTGATGGCCAGTGATTTCTTCGTTGGCATCGCCCAGGCCGATTTGATGATCGATAACTCCCATTCTTTAAAGGAAAAACGACGGGTCGTGGCCGGGCTCAAGGAACGGCTAAAACACCGTTTTTCCGTATCCGTCTGCGAATATGGCGACCAGCAGCTCTGGCAGCGCGTGCAAATGGCGCTCGTTTTCTGTAGCAACGACCGCACCTCCGTGCAGACCGTTTTCAATGAGCTTCGGGATTTCTTTCAGCAAACTCGCGCCTGTACGCTCCTAAATCTCACCACCCGCATGCTTTAAACCATTATGCGCATTGATCGTGTCGTCGCTCAGCTAAAAAAAGAGCTCACGCTCATTATTATCCGCGATTTAAAAGATCCCCGACTCGGCATGATCACCATTACGCAGGTCCTGCTCACCCCGGATTTGAAAGAGGCAACCGTCTTCTTCTCTAGCCTGGGCGACAAAAAACAGGGCCTGGCCACCCTGGAACATGCTAAGGGTTTTTTACGCTCCCAACTCGCCCAGCGCATGCGGCTGAAGTTTATCCCCGATCTTCATTTTAAGATTGACGACGGTCCGGAATATGCGGAACGCATAAACCGTCTTTTTAATGAACTTCACCAGGATCCTGAGACGTAACCGGCGTATCGTCGTCGGCACCCACTGCGACCCGGACGGAGATGCAATCTGTTCCAGCCTGGCGATCGGCCGGATGGTGCAAGAGGTGACCGGAAAACGGCCGATCCTTTACTGCGCGTCACCGA
>CBFGIH010000027.1:0-8260 GCA_965648775.1 Caldifarciminota bacterium
TAAATTCAATATTGAAAAATACTGACTTAAACAATAAATAAACTAATTGAATGCCACAAAGTCTTGCACCGGTCCAAAAAGGCCGGGGTTTTTTCCCCGGCCTTTTTTAAGCAAGTCTTTAAGCAAATAGTGCTGAAATTACTTAAGGATTACGAACTCAACTCGTCGGTTATTGGCTCTTCCTTCTTTAGTATTATTATTCGCAATGGGCCGTGTCAAACCATATCCTTTGGCTTGCAATCGGTTAGCGTCCAGATTATGCTTGGAAACCAGGTAGTTTTTAACAGTCTCGGCTCGATTCTGAGACAAGGTCATGTTATAATCAGCTGCGCCCGTATTGTCCGTATGCCCCTGAATTTCGATATTAGCGTTGGCGTTGCTGTCAAAAATACGCTTGATCGTCAAAGCAGCTTCGTCCAGCACCGAGTATGATTCAGGTTTTAATTCGGCCCGGTCAATCTCAAAATACACCTGGGGCAGGACGATTTTGAATTCCTTTTTCACAAGTCCGACTTCAAACTCATTTTTCCTGCCGGCAATGACACTGAAGGTCTGGTTAAAAGGCAGATAAACCGCTTCATCGGCTTTGACCGTGATTTGATATGACCCGGCTTTGACCTTTCTGGTTAAGCTGGAAACCACGCCCTGGGGCTCTCCGTTAAGGCTGAGCATGGCTTCAACCGGATTTTTCGTCCCCAGATCAATAATTCGAATGATCAATTCGCCGTCCTGAGGAATTGGATTCAGTTCCAGCACAACCGGCGTGGTCTCGCCGGCCTTAATCAGGAAATCAATCGTAGCTGGTTCATAACCCTCAACTTTGGCTTCCGCCGTGTATAAGCCCGGTTCCAGTTTTTTGACCAGGAAAACGCCGTTTTCGGCATACACGGTCTGCATGATTGCGCCTTCTTGTTTGATCACGACATTGGTTGCGATCGCGGCCTTGGTCTGGGCATCGCTGACAGTGCCGTCAATTTGACCGGCCTTTGGTTTTTCGCCGATGAAATCAACACAATAAGAAAATCCAAGCATGCCGGCCCAGGCCGGTGCCACGCCCCAGCCCTGGGTGATATTGGCGCTGTCCGACAGAACCGATGGAAATGGATTGGTGTTCTCGCCTTCCCAGCCGCGGATATCAAAAGCCAGGTTGATGGCGAACCGGCCAGGACGAAAACTCAGACCAGGTGTAATGTATGATTCATTGGCGCCCCAGATTTCATCCTTGAAGATTGTGAAGAATTTATCCTCACCGTTGTAATCCACGGCGCCGACTTCGATAAAAGGCATTACGGCGCCAAGATCGTAGCTGATGGCGGCGCGGTACATGGACTGATTAATGGACAAACCAAAGTAGTCGCCGCCGGCATTGCGGTCCAGATAACCGAGATTCAAATCCATGGTCAGCTTGCCCAATTTGAATGATGCCAGGGCATTGAGTCCCATGTCCAGCGCGTCGCTGGAAAAATAACGGAAGACACCGCCGTCATTGCCCCAGGCGTCGCCAAAAATAGGATAGGTTTTTTCGGTTAAAGTATTAGTCCGGTCTGAACCCGTGGGGATGGTGATGTAAGGATTCAGCGCCCATTTGACCGAGGGCGCACCCACCGTGAATTTCAGCGCCAGTTTTGTGTCGCCAAAACCCATGCTGGCCCGATTGTATTCGCTGTTTTCCCAGTTAACGCCGTCGCCGTGATATTGAGTTCCGAGATTAAAGGCAATGTTGTTCGTGAACGCGTAGCCCAGGCCCAGAAATATATCTCCGCCCGCATGCGCAGCCCGGCCCGTGGAATCACCGACCAATGCTGCATCGCGTGTCTCACCAAAACCGCGCATGTAAAGACCGATATGAAAATGGCCGGCTGATCCATTGTCCGCGGATTCAGTCCTCAGCAGTCCGTATCCGCCATCAAAATTGGCATGAGCGAATATTAAGACAGCCAGGGTCATGAAGATCATCATCTTATTGATCATATGTCCTCCTTGTTAAGTTTGGTATGTATTCCTAATAAAATCTTTTATTAAAATAGTTATTATAATTATACATATAATACCTTGTTTGTCAACAATTATTAATATTTTGGATATTTTAATATCTATAATTAAGTCTAATAAAACAGATGTTTATTTGGTTTTTTTAAATCATAATCAAACCCATAAAAGTATTGCGTCATCTATCGGATATGCATGACGGCGGTATTTACCACCTTCTGCCTTCATCGGGAATTATGATAACCGTTATTGGTTTTTTCTAACGGGATAAATATTTATTGAATCACGATCTCAATCTTTGAATATTTGGGCGCCAGGCCGGGAATAAAACGGGGCGCGGTCAGAACTGCGCTTGGCGGTAAAACCGCCCGTTTGACAATTTCATTCATCACGACCTCGGCGCATTGCTTGGCCAGCGGTTCAGATTCCGAATATGAATAAACAACCACTTCTTTCTTGAAATTATCCTTGACAATATTGCTTACTTCATCCAGGTATTCAGCCGCGGCCGGCATCAGCGATGTCGTGCCCTCAGCAAACAGGGTCTGGCTGGCCAGCGCCACGATGCGGCTGCCTTTTTCCGTATAAACAATGCCGTTGAACTTGTAGGACCGACCGGATATGCGCGTGGGATTGCCCACCGCGTCAAAGGCATTAAAAACATAGTTATAAACCTCGCCCATGTTGCACATGGTGCCGTTGTCCCGGCGTCCATCCCAGGAAATGGAAGTCGGCGGCAAGCCGCGCTCCGCATAACGCCGCACCACCTCGCCCCGGCTGTCCGTCAACACAAGTTCCCAGGAAGAAACTGTTTTCTCAAAACGGGGAATGAACAGGGCGATCGAACCGTACATCAACCTGGTCACCAAGGGAATGCGCAGGTATTCGCTGTGCAAGTATAAAATCGGTGTGTTGAGATTGTCAATCGTTGCGTACAGTTTCTCGTCAAAGATGTATCGTTCCTGGCTGATGATTGATTCCAGAGGGGCGAAAGGTTTTAGTTCTGGAAATAAATACAATTTTGTCTCGTTTATTTTCATCGCTGCCGCGCCCTTGATGACTTCCTCGCCGATCTCATGTTCGGATTTGGCACCGGCCTGTGTTAGCAGCAGTAAAGTTAAAATCAGGTGCATCTTGCCTCCTTGCAGCTCAACCCAGCACGAAGCGGAAAGTGATGATTCCCCACTGCGCTTCCTGCTGGACCGTGGCGGGCAGGGGTGCGAAGAGCCAGGACCGCACGGCGTTGATGACCGCCTGGTCCAGATCCGGATAGCCAGAGGAAACTTCTACGAGCGCGCCTTCCCGAACCTGACCGCCGGGATTGACCCAGATCCGGATCTTGACCATGCCGGAAATCCCGCGGCTCTGGCACCAGGAAGGATACTGGGGTAGGTTCTTACGGAGGATTTCCCGGCCGGCAATGGGTCCGGCCAGGGAAATTTGGGTGCCCGTGCCCTCGGTCTTGAGTTTGGTTTCGACCTGGGCGTCAACCTGTTTGCCAATGGTGGAAGTCGGCTTAGCCACAGGCGCGGTTTTGTCAATTTTTAACGCGGGGGCAGCAGCCGGGGTGCCGATGCCACCCTGATTGCCAATTCCGTAACCGCCTTCAGTGCCAGCGCCGCGCGGCAGATTCTTAGCCAGGGAAATCGGTTTTTCCGCCAGAATTTCTTCGGTGGATTTCATGGTGCCGTTTTCCCGGTTCCCGACTCGAATCACATCGCCAATTTTCTCCTCATGGTCATAACGGTCAAGTTCAATCTTGGCCTGGCTCCGGTCAAGTTTAGCATTGATATCAATTGCCGGCGTCGAGATATCCGGCAGGGAAGGACCACTGGAAACCGGCGCGGGCGGCATCTCGCTCCAGACCGATCCCTTGGCCACTACCTTGGCCACCTCAGGCCGGTAGGACTGGTCCAGCAGCGTGACTTCGTTGATATCCTCAAAACGGCGGGAAGCCGCGCCCGCGGAGCGGGAAAGGAGAAAAAACAGCACCACATGGACGATCACGGATATCAATAGTCCCAGGTTGAGACGTCGATCGCGGATCATCATTCACCTTTTGGTTTCTTGGTCGCGCAGGCGATGCGCTTGCCGCCATATTCCTTGACCTGCGCCAGGATTTCCAGCACATCCTGATATAAAACATCTTTGTCTGCCCGGATGATCACCAGTTGATACGGGTCGCGCTGCAAAGCAGCGGTAATGACGGATGCAAAATCTTCAGGCGCGACGGGCTGATCATTAACCAGCAGCTGGTTGTCATGGGTGTAGGTAATGGTCAAGTTCTCTTCGGTCTTGGTCTCGGCCGTGTGTGCCCTTGGCACCTCCACGGGCGCGTTGGTATGAGTCATGGTCATCGGCGCGATGACCATCATCATGAGCACCAACATCAGGCCCACCGCCGCCATGGGCAGGATTTCGACATTTTCCATTCTCTTCATCGCCGGCTCCTTAACAGGGCTAACTCTCCAGCGCCATTCTGCTTGGCCAGATCCAGAATCTGCACGACCATTTCGTAGCGAACCGCTGGATCCGTGGAAACAATGACTTTGCGTTCCAGGCTCCGGTTCAGCAGCTGGGGCAGGAGTTCGACCAGCCGTTCGTAGGATACAGGCTCTTCATTGAGCAGAATGCCGCCGTCGTCGCGCAGATGGATATTGACCTTGATATCGCTGACATCAGCGCCGCTGCTTTTGGCTACGCCCGGTGCATTCACGAAAATCCCGGATTCGAAGAACAGAGGGATGGAAACAATGAAGCCGATGACTAGCGACAGCGCGATATCCACCAGGGAATTAAGAATCAATCCCTGGGATTCACCGCTGAAACGCAATCGACGGCGCTTCATCTTAAAATTTCCAGGAGGTGTCTTCGGGCGGCGGCGGCGCAGCCGGAGCCACGGTCGGTGCGGGCGCAGCGGTCTTCTTTTTCACGCTGTCAATGAGTACGATCAGCCGATCGGCCAGACTGTCCAGACCCATGGCCAGCTCGTTGCTTTTCTTGGTGAAATAATTATAGAAAAAGAGCGTCGGAATGCCGATGAGCAAACCGAACGCGGTGGTCAAAAGCGCCTCCGCGATGCCGGCGGAGATGACCGCCGGGCCGCCGGATCCCGTGATGGAAATGTTGTGAAACGCCTGGATCAAACCCGTCACGGTGCCTAAAAGACCGAGCAGGGTGGCCGCATTAGCCAGGGTGCCCATGCCGCCGAGGTAGCGGTCGAACTTCATTTTTTCTTCAATGATGTAACTGCTGAGAATCTCATAGAGGTTGTCCGAGTCCAGGTGGTGATTCTGTAGAGCCACCGCAAACAAACCGTGCATCGGATTCTTTTTTTGCTGGGCGAAATTGAGCGCTGCGTTCGGACCCTGGCCGCGCAGGATCTGGCTGAATTTATTGAAGCCGCGGCGGGTGTCAAAGCCATGACGCGCGAAATAAATGAACCGTTCGATGATCAGTGCCAGGGCCAGCATGGAGCTGATCAACAGGAGGATCATCACGAAGCTGTTTCTGAAGACTTGGAACAATGATTGGCCTAGGATCATTATTTGTTCTCCTTTTGCTTGATGCCGGCCGTGTCGGGGGCGGCAGCCGCCGGGACGGGTCCCGGTTCTCCCAATAGTTTCTTGCAGATACCCAGGTTATGCCGGCTGCTCTGGGTAAATGATGACTCGGGAAACGAATCAACCACGACCTGAAAATTCTTCAGGGCCAGGCCGTATTCTTTCAAATTGTAATAAGCGGTCCCCAGATTGAAATATACGCCGTCGCGTTGTTTGCCCTTGGGAAAATAACTAAGGTAACGCAAGTAAAGTTCCGAGGCCCTGGTCCAGTTTTCTAAGTTCACGGCGCATTCCGCGGCGAGCAGCAGCGCGTCCGCCGCGTATGAAGAGGCCGGAAAATTAACGGTAACTTTTAAATACTCATCCAGGGCGGCCGCGTAGTTTTTATCGTCGAAGAATTTGTTGGCGATCTGGTACTGACCTTCAGCCGCATATTCGCTCGACGGGAACTTTTCCACGAACTTCTGCATGTCCTCGGTCGAGGCCAGGCCCTTCTGGTAGTAGCACATTTCCATGCCTTTGCGGGCGGCGGCGGCCTCGGCCATGGTGGGATACAAATCAAGGAATTTTTGGAATTCCCGGATCGCGTTGTCGTACTGCTGCTGATTATAGTAACTCTGGGCAATGGTCAGCTGGGAAGTACGGGCGTATTCATTATCCGGATGGTTTTCCACGGTCCAGCGGAAAATGGATCGGGCTTTGTCATATTCCTGGGCTTTAAAATATGTGTCGCCGGTTCGGAAACCCGCCTCCGCCGCCTTGGCTGACAGAGGAAAGGTACCAACCAATTTTTCCCAGGTCTCGACCGCATTGCCATAGGCCTTGATATTGTAATAACAGAGGCCGGCGTAAAATAAAGCCGGTACGGCGCAGCGTTCGTCCTTGGGAAAGGTGTTGACCAGCGCCTCGAAGGGATCCAGGGCCTTTTCGTACTGACCCTGGTTGAAAAGGGTGTAGCCCAGACCAAGGTAAATGGTCATGATCAAGGAGGAATCATCAAAGGGCACGGTGCGCATGGCTTCAAAAATCTGATAGGCCTCGGCGTTCCGGTCCTGGTGGTACAGGGCATAAGCCAATCCCAGTTTGGCGTAGGGCGTAAGTTCCAGGCCGGCAAATTCTTTTGTCACCTGCAAGTAGCATTTCTCGGCTTCCGGATAACTGGTCCGGAAATAATAAGCATCGGCGAGAAAATACAGGGTGCGTCCGCGCCAGGGACCCGGCGCTTCTGGAAAATCGCGGAGGTATTTGCTGCCCACGGTGATCGCCCGGTCATACTCCCGCAAATTATTGCAGGAATACAGGAACATGGCGGCGGCCGGTTCGCGCAGCAAGGAAGCCGGATAATTTTTAAGCAGCAGTTCAAAATTGCGGGCGGCGTTAAAGTAATCCTTGCGCTGGAAATAAATCATGCCGGTTAAGTAATTGCCCACGCTGGCCAGCTCACCGGTGGCAAACATCGTGGCCAGCTGGGAAGCTGACGTCAGGGCTTCGACCGTGTCGCCGGCGGCGAGCAGGGCATTGGTCAGCTGGAGATTGGCGTAAGTGGAAATCTGGGTGTTGGGATAATTGGCGCGCACGCGCTGAAAGGAACTTGCCGCGGCCAGGCCGTCGCCGAGGTTCATCCGGCAAATGCCGAGAAAATATCCGGCATGGGCAGCCAGCAGATTATCGGTGTGCCGGGTCAGGGGCAGGAGGTGTTCGGTCGCCGCGGCGTATTCCTTGCTGTGAATCATGGACGCCGCCAGGAAAAAATGAGCATAGTCCACCAGCGGCGAAGACGGATAACCGATTATGTAATCCTGGAATTTCAAGCGGGCACCGTCAAAATCCCGGTTGATAAACAGGGCTTCAGCGCGCGAGAACTCGGCCAGGGTGGCGATGGGCGTGTTGGGCGCTTCGCCAATGATCTCCTTAAAAACCGTGATCGCCTCCAATGGATAACCCAGCCGGGAGAGCGCCTTGCCGTAGTAGAATCTGGCCTCGATCAGCTTGAGCCCAGCCAGTTTTTCCCGCGCTTCCTTGAAATCACCCCGGAAATAATACAGCACCCCGAGGGCAAAGTTCGCCCGCTCTTCCTGTTGATAAGCGGGATTCTTAAGCAATTTCTGCAATATGGCTTCTGCGCTGCGAAAGTTGTTCTGAAGGATATTGATCATGCCGAGCGAATAGAGGCATTCGGGTTCCAGGTACGGATTTCGCTGTCGTTTCAGGATGGTCTCAAACTCGCCCTGGGCCTGGTCATAATTCTTAAGGTTAAAAAGGCACTCGGCGTACCGGAAACGGATCTCGTCTTCGAACTCGCTGCCTTCAAATTCGCGCAGGATGCGGTGAAAATAATTCGCGGCCTGCACATAATCTTCCTGCAGAAAAAGCTGGTGGGCGGTATCGTAGTTATCCACCAGTTTTGAGTAGTCAAGGCCAAAAATGAACAGGGCGAGGACGATCATGCGCTATTCCTGGGGCATAAATTCAATCTCGCCCTTCGGCCCGAGCGTCATGACTTCGCTTAAAAAATCGGAGTTGGTGATACGGTCGCCGTTTTTATCAACAATGATGATCTCATAGCTGTAGCGGCCGTCAGCCACGCGCCGGCCAACATCATCCAGGCCGTCCCAGGACAGCCGGAGGGGCGGCGCATCCCAACCGGAGTAGGTCCGCACGACTTCGCCGTATTGATTTTTGATTAAAAGCTGCCAGCGCTTGATTTC
>CBFGIH010000027.1:8270-11429 GCA_965648775.1 Caldifarciminota bacterium
CCTCTCTTCCTGGTTCGGGCGAAAACTTCCGGGGCGCGGCGTCCACCCAGGTTCTAAAGCCACCAAAATCAATCTGCACGCCGATCTTATTTCGGTAGGGCAAGAAGTAATCGGACGCGTAGTGCAGCTCAATGCTGTAATCAATGCCCACGGAAAGGCTGCCCCAGTTTTTGCGCAAACCCAGGCCGGCGTTGACGGTGTTACGATCCAGACCGGCCCGCAGCGCGAGGACGGGATAAATGGGAATGAATTCAATACCCAGGTGCGGTTCCACCGCGGTGTAATCGAGAATGTTCTTGACCACGTCAAGGCAGATCACGGCTCGACCCTGGTAGAGCTTCAAGGCAGCGCCGGTGCGTAGGGTCACGGGAAATTCGTCGGTCTGCTGGTAATGAGTCAGTTTTGGTCCCAACAGGTTCTGGATCGTCAGACCGTAGGTCAGGTTCTGGCGAGGAAAAAGCAGGAGGCCGAAATCGCCGCCTGAGCCGACCGTGCTATACTGAGCAATCCGGCTGGTCACGAATTTCATGTTGATGCCGATGCCGATGAACTTAGCCGGTTGGTTGGCGTAGGAAAAAAGCAGGCAGTTCTGGTTGAATTTGTAAGTGCCGATGTTGTTGCCATTCTCGTCTTCGGAATCAATGTCGTCGGTGTAAGCTCCCATCAAACCCACGCCGATAGTGCCGAAGCGCCGCGTGGGCAGGGCATAGCCGAAATAACCAAGCTGCAAACCCCACAGTTGCAGGTAGGAAGTTTTGAGATTGTGGCTGTAAAGCTGGGCGAGACCGCCAGGGTTGTAATACACGGCTTCCTGATCGTCAGCCAGGCCGGTGAAGGCCTTGCCCATGGCCAGAGTCCGCGGCGACATGCCGTAGTTCAGGATCGTGCCCGCCGTGCCGCCGTCCTGCGCTCGAAAAGCGACCGGCAACAGGCAACTGACGAGCAGCATGATGATTTTCATGTTTCGTCTGGTTACCATATCACACCTACCTTGATCCGCTTTTCCAGAAAAACATTAGTATGAACATAGCCCTTGAGCACGACATAGTAAATGCCGCTGGCCACCCGGGCGCCTTTTTCGTTGCGGCCGTCCCAAGTCAACATATTAACGCCCAACCGTGCGCCGTTGGCGCCACTGGGGATATCCTGGCGCAGGATCATGTTGCCGAAGGGGTCATATATGGCGTAGATAACATCACAGTTTTGCTGGAGATAATAAATAAAGCGTGTCTGGTTCGCCCGGATGCCGAACGGATTGGGATAGGCGATGATATTTCCCTCCATCACCGAGGAATCAGGAAACCGGACAAAGCATTCGGCAAGAAAGGTCACGCCATCGGCGGTCACGCCGATTGTGTCCATCTCGTTGAAATAACCGCTGGTCGAGGTAAAATAAGAAAACCCCTTGCCCTGGCTGTTCGTGAAAGTTGAATCATAGAAAGCCGGGATTTCGCCGTGGCCGCTGAGCATCGCAAAGGTGACCAGCCGGGCCGGAATCACATCGCCGTTGCGGTCCAGCAGGGTAACCTCCAGCCGCGCCGTGTCGCCGGCGGCGATCGTGTCGGGCTGGACCAAAATCACTATGCTGTCGGTTTTGGCACTCACATCCAGCCGGTTGACGTAGGAATTGTATCCCGCGGTCAGATCATAAGCGTAAAGGTCCTGATTGGCGCCGATCGATGAATAATGAATCGTGAACTGCGTTTCTCCGCCGGACAAAGGCTGGTCTGCCGGATTGGAAAAAGGAAAGGTTGAGGTCAACCGGATGACATTGCCCGAAGTGCCGGTCTTGTTCCACATGGAATCTACCGCGAAAACACGGACCGTGAAATCCTCGTCCACGAATTGCGGCAGGGGCGTTCCTGCTTTACCCGGCGTAGCGGAAATCATGCTCGTGGTATCGCCCGGCAGGTGGGTTTCGCCGGGTAAGAGCACGAGCGGCCGATAATAGGCGGCGGGATAAGCGTAGATCGACGAGGAGGTATCGGCTTTGATCGTCACCGCTGAAACGTCGCGCAGGAAAAACCGCTGCTGGGCCGAGGTACGAAACGCGTAGGTAAACTGCGCACTACCATCGCTCAAGCGCAAGCCGCAGGCTGGACAGAAAGCGTCTGAACTGGCGACGACGAGTGAATCATCGCGGCCCATTATTTTATTGCACCAACGGTCGGTCAGATACGCGGTCACGGTGAAAAAAGCGCCGGCGGCCTGGGATATCGGCACGCCGGTTCGACCCGAATCAGTGCCGGGGGTATAGGTCTGACCGGGTAGAGTCATGAGCAGGCGGTGCGGCGTGTTATGATTAAATATAATCTGATTGCTTTCGCCCGTGTGCGGCGGTGAAGAGTAATCCTGGATGCGGATTGAATAAGTGTCTGCCAGGCAAGCGGTGAAATCGCCGTGCCAGAAACCGTTGGTGAAATTGACTTGCTTGCTGCCGTATTGCGGGCCAGGACTGGCAAAGAGAGATGCCGGCCCGGTGAACGGGTAAATGTTGTTGCCGGCATCATAAGCATATATCGTCAGCGAACAAGGCACGCCCGCGGTCTGCGGTGAACTGACCGGAATAAAACCAAAGTGATCAAGTTGTCCGATACAAAACATCAAGAGCAAGGGCATCAAGCGGCGCCTCCTTTATCATTAACAATGGCTTTTTTCACAGTGAGGTTTAAGTATGGTATAGTCTTTTCCCAGTGCATACTATAATTCAAGTATTATTATATGAAATAAAAGTTGGTTGTCAATCGCTAATGCGACTCGAACCATGGTTTCTCCCTGATTCATAGGTGATCAGTTCGTAATCACAGAATAGACAATATCTTCTCATCCCCGACTTTATAAGCAATAATCGTACCCGAAACCATTGAACAAAATGTTCGAAAAAAATAATCCATTTTATTTTTATATAAACCAGACCATATTACAAAAGTGAAACGTATTGCACATAATTATAAGGGCGGTGGTTATAAATTGCTGCTATATTACCCATGAATGAAATTCAATTTAATTTAATCGTTTTTATTGTTGTAATTTTTTTGAGGTTTTATCTTCAATATAAATAAAATATACACCCCGAATTACTTCAACGCCATTTTTATCATTACCATCCCATTGAAAAATTATATCATTAGTTCTTATAGAATTCTTAATAAACCTTAG
>CBFGIH010000028.1:0-8348 GCA_965648775.1 Caldifarciminota bacterium
CGCCAGTCTGTCTTAAACCCTCAGGGTAGCCTGGGCGGCGACGTCATGATCCGGATCAGCGAGGCTCAAAACGGTAGAAAAAAGCAACTTGCGGAACTGCTCGACCAGGGCATCCACCGCCTACAGCACGTCCTGGGACTGAATCATGCCGTGAAAACCGCGGTGGTCGGCAATCCCGTCATGCTCTCCTTTTATTTAAACCGTTCTTTGTCCGGATTCAGCCGGCATCCCTATGAATCAGCCATTCATGAATCATCAATCATTAAACGCGGTCAGCAAATTATTTTTCCCGTGATCGGCGGTTTTGTCGGCGCGGACACCCTGGCCGGGTTGTATGCCCTCGATGATCTCCCGGCAATTAACCGTCTCTATCTTGATCTGGGCACCAATGGCGAAGTCGCGATCGTACGTCCGGATCAAATCTGGACGGCATCAACCGCTGCCGGTCCTGCTTTCGAAGGTGCCGGTATCAAACACGGGATTTTAGCCGTGCCCGGTGCCATTGATCAGATCGTTTACACAAAACGTTTTCTTTACCGCACCATTGACCGTCGTCCAGCCCTTGGTTTTTGCGCTTCCGGATTGATCGATTTACTGGCTGCCGGCCTTGTCTCCGGGCATATTGCGGAAAACGGCCGTCTTAATAAACCATTGCAAATCGCCGGTTTTTCGATTAATCAGCATGACCTTCGCATTTTGCAGCTGGCCGTCGCGGCGCTTCACACCGGTATCAAATTGCTCCTCGATGCAACCGGATTGACCCCGGCCCATCTGGATGAAGCCATTATTACGGGTGATTTTGGGCAGCACCTGCATACCGAGGCTATAACCCGTATCGGATTGATTCCAAAAGGTATCAGGCGAATCCGCATGGTACCGGACCTGCCCCTGACCGGTGCCAAAAAGGCCCTGCTTGATCCGGCGGCCGAGCTAAAAATACGCCGCCTTAAGTCCATCTGTCGGCACCTGGACCTCGCCCGTCAAAATACCTTTCAGACTGCATTTGTCTCAGCGCTGGCTTTGAAACCATGGCCCTGATCGGTTACTTTTGCTCTTATGTACCGGTCGAAATCCTGGCCGCGACCGGACACCGGCCTTACCGCCTGCTGCATGCCGATGTCCGTCTCAGCCAAAGCGGTGAACAGCACACCCGGGTTGACGCCTGTCCCCTGATAAAATCCAGCCTGGCCTATTTAATCGAGCACCGCGCGGAATTTGCGTGTGTCGTAGGCGCGAGCGGGTGCGACATGTCCCGCCGGGCGTTCGACATCATCCGCGAAACTACTGACCTGCCTTCATTTTTGGTTGACAACCCCCGCACGGACCGGCCGGCCATCTACCGCGACGAAATCCATTGGCTCGTCCAGGAATTCGAAAAACTGTTTGCTCTACACATCACCCCGGAAATAATCCGCAAGGAAATCAGTGCCTGGGATGACTGTCGCACTCATCTCCGCGCCCTTGATGGCAAACGGTGCGCAAAACCTTCCTCCGTATCAACCTCAGACCTGCACAAGGCTCTGATCCAGTACCACAAAGGTGAAATTGAATTTCTGCCTTTTATACCTGAGGACCACGCTGAGCGTCCACGTGTCTTCTTTCTCGGCAGCCCTCTTCCTTATGAGGCGAATGACCTGCTCCGATTGATTGAAACCCGGCTGCGCATTGTCGGTGATTACAACTGCGGGTTGTCGAGGTTTCTCAACCTGCGGATTACGGACCCGTCGCTGGACAATTTGATCCGGGCTTACTGGGAGCAGCCGCCGTGCATCCTGAAACGATCCAATCGTCCTTTTTACGAGCACTTAATTCACAGCCTTGATCTGATCGACTGCTCGGGCGTCATCGCCTGGACCATGGATTACTGCGACGCTTATGAATTTGAACTCAAACGTCTTGAAGCCAAACTGAACCGCCCCCTGCTGCGTTTGCGCAGCGATCTTTCCAGCCAGAATCTCGCCTCGGTCAAAACCCGGATCGAGGCCTTTGCCGAAATGCTTTCATGATCAGCTTCGTTGATGTTTTTCAGGATCAACCACCAGCCCGCATCACGCTCGAGGCCTGGACCGATCGTTTTGAAACGATCGCCGACGATGAAATCAACCGCTACGTTTATTATCACAATCCGGATTGGGGCCGCTACCTTTTTCCGCCTGTCATTTACATGGTCTATGGCACCCGCGAACTGAAACGGCTGAAATTCGACAACTCCTTCGCTGCCCTGCGCATGTGGGGCTTCATTTTTAACGAAACCGAACGCCTTTTCCGGGCAGCGCAGATCAATAAAAAAGTCATTGCCACCATGGGCGATCTTGGCATTCTGCCGGTCATCGTCCATTCATTTCCCAACTGCGTTCCCTTCTACCCCGAATGCATTTGGTGGACACCTTTCCTGCGCGAATCAACCGATCTGCTGGACTGGGCCACCCAGTTGGGAGCTCCGGAAGCCGCCTGCTTTTCCCGCGCGGCCCTGGCAGCCTTTTATAAAAAAGCATATTTCCCGCGCCCGGATCTGGTGATCGCTTCGTCCGGTGCCGCCTGCGACGACTATGCCGGTGTCATGCAGTTGATTGAAGACCTCGGCTACCAGATGCTCTGGCTCGAAATTCCCATCCGTAAACCTGTTCCCGAAGATAACAACCGGGGCGCTAACCAGGATGCGCGCCGTTTCGAAGAATATCTTATCGCTGAGTATCAGCGGGCGTGGCAGGCCATGGTAACATTGACCGGTATCAATAATATTAACCGCCTTAAAGAAAGCATCGGCAAGGCCAATCAACTCCGACAGATGATCGAAGAAATCAAACAGGTGTGCGCGGAAGCCGAAGCCGCGCCTTTACCGGCCCTGGAAATGATGGCACTGGAATTCGGAAATCTTTACGGTTATGCGGACCTGGAAGAGTGGCTGGCGGTCGTCGCCGGTATCCGGGATCTAGTGCGCAAGAGAGCGCAGGACCGAAGCGGCGTTCTTGACCGCCGTGCCTTGCCCCTGGCCTGGATCACGCCCTCGGCTGACCCCCTTCTACTCAACCTGATTGAAGATTACGGCGGCCGGGTGGTGGCCACGGAATACGTCATTAACCAGGCCCTGGTGCCCATCGAAGAAAATCAAGATCCCTTTCGCGCCCTGGCGCGGGCATTCCGGCAATCATCGCTGATCGGCACGACCCGCGAGCGCATTCGCCACATAATGAATCTGGCCCAGACCGGACGCATCCGCGGTGTGGTCATGACTAACATGCTGGGCGCCTCGCATTGCGCCATGGAAACGCGGCTGATTGAGCGATTACTCACCGACGTGCCCGTGCTCACCCTGGACGTGCCCGCGCCCTTTGGCATCACCGAGCAGATCCGAACCCGCCTTGCCGCTTTCATGGAAATGCTGGCATGAAAGATATCCTGACTCCCCGTGAGCGCTTCAATCTCCTGGTGATCGATGAAAAACCCGACCGCTGCGTCATTCTGCCGCTCGTGACTGCGCACAGCGCCGTGGTCAACGGCATCACCTTGAAAGAATACTACACGGACGGCAGGGCGCTGGCTCGTTCCCAGATCGCCGCCACGGAGGAGTATGGCCACGACGCCATTTCAGTTTTTACCGAGGTGGGAATCATCGCCGAAGCCATGGGTTCGGAATTTGACTACCCGGACGAAGACCTGCCGATTCTGAAAACGCCGGCGCTTGCCCGGCTGAACATTGACCAGCTCCGGCTTTCCGATCCGGACAAGGATGGCCGCCTTCATGTTTATCTGGATGCCATCGAGTATGCCTATGCCGCGCTGGGGGATCGCTATCCGATCCTGGCTTATATCCCGGCGCCTTTCACCACCGCGATGATGCTTTCGGAAGCCAATGAATTTTTGACGGATACCCTGCGCCGGCCAGCCCGAGTTCAACAAATCCTCGACCATTGCCTGACCGCGACCATCCGTTTTGTCCGGGCCGTGATCAATGCCGGCGGTCTCCCCCTCATTGTCGATCCCCTGGCTTCCGCCAGCGTCATCAGTCCGCGCGCTTACCGGCAATTTGCCCTGCCCTATGAACAGGCTTTGATCCGATACCTGCACCGGTTTGATTTTGACGTGATTCTCCACGTCTGCGGCGAAACCGAACCCATCCTTGATCTACTGCCGGAAACCGGAGCCGATCTTATCAGTCTGGATGAAGTGAAATTGATCGAGGCCATGGGCCGACTGTCGAAAAGAATGCGGATCATCGGCAATTTCAACACCAGCGCGATTTATCTCGAACCACCCGATGTGATCGCGCACCGGGTAAAAGAAATGGTCAAACTCGGTATGACCGCGGAGAAAGGATATGTGGCGGCCACAGGCTGCGAGGTGCCGATTCGGACGCCGGGAGAGAATGTCCGGGCTTTTATCCAGGCGGCCCGGGAGGTTGGATGGTACTGGGAATAGACATCGGGTCCTGTTACACAAAGGGCGTGCTGTTCGATGGCGAGATTAAAGCCCGGCATCTGGTTCGAACTTCTTTCCGGCCTAAAGCTGCGATTGAAGAAATCAAGCAAGTCCTGACGGGTTTTGATCGGATTATTGCCACGGGATACGGCAGGAAGCTGGTCACCGACGCGGACCGGACGATCACGGAAATTTCAGCGCTGGCCCGGGGCGCCTCCTGTCTCGTTCCCGCGGTGCGCACGATCATTGATATCGGTGGCCAGGACAGCAAAATAATCAAAATCAAGGATCGCCGGATTGAACGCTTTGTCATGAACGATCGCTGCGCGGCCGGCACGGGTAATTTTGTTGAAAAGATTGGGCTCTCCTTGGGGTTGTCCCTGGAGGATTTCGGCCGCCTGGCGCTGGCTTCCGAAAAACCGGAGACCATTGATTCGCTGTGCGTCGTGATGGCCGAGACCGAAATCCTGAGCATGGTCAGCGAGGAAAAAAAAGTTGAGGATATTGTCTTCGGGGTCTGCGATGCCCTGATCCGGCGGCTGATCGGCCTTGGCAGCCAGATCGGTATTGAAGAACCCGTGCTCTTCTGCGGCGGCGGAGCGTTGAATCCGGGCCTGGTCAAGGCAATGAAACGCATGATCAAAAATGTGTCAGTGCCTGAGCATCCCCAGTTCATCGGTGCCCTGGGCGCAGCAGCATCCTGAAAGTCATCATTTGACCAGTTTATCATTTGGATTGACAATAAGGCGGATTGAAGTTATAATCATAAAGTCATTAAGGAGGATTGGCCATGACCAACGGCACTTCTGATGCAGCAATGCGTATCAAGGACAGCACTGCCAATCCGGCACCCCTCGGCCTGCTGGGATTCGGCATGATCACCGTGCTCTTGAACCTGCATAATGCCGGTTTTTATCCCCTGAATTCGATGATTATCGCTATGGGCATTTTTTATGGAGGGATGGCGCAGATAATCGCCGGCATTATGGAATGGAAGAAGAACAACACTTTCGGCACTACGGCGTTTACTTCATACGGCCTTTTCTGGCTGACTTTGGTGGGATTGATCATCCTGCCTAAATTCGGCTGGTTAACCGCACCGACCAATACGGCGACGGGAATGTACCTGACAATGTGGGGTGTCTTTACTTTTATTATGTTCTTCGGCACTCTGAAATTAAACCGCGCTTTGCAATTTGTCTTCCTCTCCCTGGCCGTTTTATTCTTTCTGCTCGGGATCAGCGATTTTACTGGTCTACCGGTTATCAAAACCATTGCCGGCATTGAAGGGATAATCTGCGGCCTTTCCGCTGTCTATACGGGGCTGGCGCAAGTTCTGAATGAAGTTTATGGACGAACTGTCTGGCCGGTATGCCCGGTTAATAAATAATTGGGAGCGTGGAGCAGTCATGAAAGGGAAAAAACCGGCAGCCTTTGATCCAGCAATTCTCAAGCAAATACCCCAGGTGGACAAAGTCCTGCATGATAATCGACTGCGCGCCTACGAAAACTTGATTCGCCGCGAATATTTGACCGTGGTGATCCAGGAACAGATCGCTGCTTTCCGGGAAAAACTCAAAAAGGGATTGGCGGTCGATCCTGACCATCTCTATCAGGACATCATCCGCGAACTGGATGAGCTGCTCAATCCTTATCATCGGTCGGCGGTTAATGCCCTGGGCATTGTCTTGCATACCGGGCTGGGCCGGGCGCCGTTCGGCCTGGGCGTGGCAGAGTCAGTCGCGGCGGTCAGCCGTGGTTATTCACGCCTGCAGATTGATGACGAAGGCCGGCGCGGTGACCGTTACCAGAAGATTGCCCGCCTCCTGCGTTTGCTCACGGGTGCAGAAGATGCTGTCATAGTCAACAACAACGCGGGCGCCACCCTGCTCATCCTGCACGCATTGTGCGCCGGCCGGGAGGTTATTGTTTCCCGCGGGCAGCTCGTGGAAATCGGCGGATCTTTCCGCATTCCAGACGTAATGGCCCAGAGCGGGGCCATCATGCGCGAGGTCGGCACCACCAACCGGACCCACCTTAAGGATTACGAAACCGCGATCAATCCGGCCACCGGCGCTCTGCTTCGGGTCCATCAATCGAATTACCGCATCACCGGTTTCACCAAGGAAGTGCCGTTGGCCGACCTGGTGGCGCTGGCCCGGAAAAACAATTTGACGGTCATTGACGACCTGGGCAGCGGGGCTCTGCTCGACCTGGAACGATTTGGCTTGCCGCGGGAACCGGTTGTTCCGGAAAGCATCCGGATCGGCGCGGACATCGTCTGCTTCAGCGGCGATAAATTGATCGGAGGACCTCAATGCGGCATCATCCTTGGCCGCCAAAACCGGATCGAGAAAATCAAAAAAGATCCCCTGCATCGCGCCCTGCGCTGTGATAAATTGACCAACGCCGCCCTGGAAGCCACGCTGCGTCTTTTTCTAAAAAACGAGCGTGACTTGATCAATGAACATGCCGTGCTCCGCCTGCTGATGAGAAAACCCGAAGATATCAAACGTGCAGCCCGGCGCTGCGCCCGCGCCCTCCAGCAGGAATTCGGTGATCAGATCGAAGTTAAGGTCAAAACTTCGGTTTCGGAAATCGGCGGCGGGTCCTTAAGCACGGAGGAATTACCAACCTACGTGGTTTCCGTCCTGCCGCGCGCCGGCGGTGTCGACCATCTGGCCCGCCGCCTGCGTCAGGCCGAAATCCCGGTTTACGGCCGGGTGATTGAAAACGAACTCCGACTGGATTTCCGGACTGTCTTGCCCGGCCAGGAAAAGAACGTTTTAAATGCGTTCCGGCATGTTTTTCAGGTCCGCCGCGGCTCTTGATATTTTGAACCCTCCCGGGCGATGAATTCCATTGCTCCCCGCCACGTGGTCATTGGCACCGCGGGTCACATTGATCACGGCAAAAGCGCCTTAATCAAAATGCTCACCGGCACGGATCCGGATCGACTCAAGGAAGAAAAAGAGCGCGGCATGACCACTGACCTCGGTTTCGCCTTTTACGGCAACAACATCACCATCATCGACGTACCCGGACACGAACGATTTGTGCGGCATATGCTGGCCGGCGCCAGCACCATTGATTTCGTCCTGTTTGTCATCGCCGCCGACGATGGCATCATGCCCCAGACTCGCGAACACCTGGAAATACTGAAATTGCTCGGCATTCGCCGCGGTATCGTCGTCCTCACCAAACGCGATCTCGTCAAGCCGGACTGGCTCGAACTCGTCACCGAGGAAATCCGCACTTTTCTGCATGGTTCGTTTCTCGAGTCCGCGGCAATCGTTCCCGTTTCCAACCTGACGGGTGAAGGGCTGGATGACTTAAAAAACGCAATCCAAGATTTGATCGCCTGCTCCGAACCTCGAATCGACACCGGTGTTTTTCGCATGCCCATCGACCGGCATTTCATCATCAAGGGATTTGGCACCGTGGTTGCCGGTACCATTCTATCCGGCTCCGTCCAAATTGGCGACCTGCTGGAAATTCTTCCCCAGAAAAGCCGGGTCAAGGTCCGCGGCATCGAAGTGCATAACCAGAAGGTCGATCGTGCCGTTATTGGATACCGAGCGGCGATTAATCTGGCAGGCGTGGAAAAAGAGGCGGTTGACCGGGGCCAGGTACTGGCGCAGATTGGCTATTTTGAACCATCCTGGTTTGTCAACGGTTCTTTATCCCTGCTGCCGTCAGCGGCCAAGCCCTTAAAAACCTTCACCCGGGTCCGGCTGCATGTGGGCACCAGCGAATTATTCGGCAGGGTGGTGCTGCTGGAGAAAAAAATTCTGGCCCCGGCCGAAAAAACGATGGTTCAGTTCCGGCTCGAAATGCCGGCGGTTTGTTCCAGTGGCGACCGTTTTGTCATTCGGACCTATGCGCCACCCGTGACCATCGGCGGAGGGACGATCATCGAGCCCCGTGCG
>CBFGIH010000028.1:8358-11269 GCA_965648775.1 Caldifarciminota bacterium
AAATCACGGCTTATGACGAACAACTCATTGCGCACCTGCAAAAAATTGAAAGCGGCGATCCCGAACCACTGGTCGAGGAGTATTTAAACGATAATTTTGACCTCCCCCGCAAGCCAGACGAAATCGCCCATGATCTGAACCTCACGGTCAAGGACGTACTAACGATTCTCGAATCGGTGACCCGGCGCCAAGCCGTGTTCCAGCTCGACGAAAAAAGAAATTTTTATTATGCGACTGCCAACCTGGCCAAATTGAAAGAGCGCATCATCGCCATTCTGAAAGATTTCCACAAGGAAAATCCAACCCGCACCGGCCTGGCGCGTCCTGATTTATCTGCCCGGATCAGCCGCAGCCTGGATAGCATATTATTCAACTACGTCCTTGACGAACTTATCCGCGCCGGAGCCGTGACTTTGCTCCGTGATGATCGCATCGGCTTAACCGAGTTTAAAATACAGCTGGAGCCGGCGCTCAGGGCCATCGCCGATAAAATAGAACGCTGTTATCAACAAAGCGGTTTCACCCCCCCGGATGACCATGAACTGCTGGGTTTGAAATTGGGAACCGACGATCAGGTGAAAAAAGCCCGTCGGTATCTTCTGGATCAGGGTATTCTTATTTATATCGGCGAATCCATTTCTCTGCACCGGGATTGGGTCCAGCAAGCCCAGGATAAATTGATCGGATTTTTAAAAAAACAGAAGGAAATCAGAGTTTCCGAGTTTCGGGACTTGATTCAGGCCACACGCAAGTTCGCTCTGCCCCTGCTGATTTACTTTGACACCCGCGGCATCACGATCAAGCGGGGTGAAATTCGAGTTCTGGCCGAGAAGTACCGGTAACCCGCTATTGTGGTTACAGTTACGATACACATTTAAAATATTATGTGAAAAAGCGTGGGCTTTCAGGATTTTATTATCAAAAACCAGCAAGGAGGTATAATATGCGCAAATATGGTTTATGGTTGGGCCTGATCATCGTTATGGCGCTAACCACCATGGCGTACCCCGCGGACCGGGTTGTGGTCTGCGAAGAAGCTTATTCGGAAGGTTGAGGCTCCTGTGCCACAGCCAGCGGTACGCTGGCTCAAATCGGTATCAATTATCCAACCCGGGTCGCGGTATTGGAGATGCACATCGGCAGTGGCTACCCGCTATATTCAGCCGAGGCATACAGCCGCTGGCATTATTATCCACCGCCGTATTACTCCGGTGGTACCTGGTACTACGCGACTCCCTGGCTCTGGTATGACGGCAATCCCCACGGCAGTTACACTTATTCCACCTGGCAATCGAAAATCACCACTCAGCTGAGCAAACCGGCAAACGTCACCATCACCATGAGCGGCGCTTACAATCCTTCTACCCGGCGCGGTTACATCCAGACCCAGTACCGCAATGATTCAAACGTGACCCTGGCTAATGTCCGGGCGGTTCGGGTCATCACCGAGGATTCAATTTATTACAGCGCGCCCAATGGTGATGTCTGGCATAACCACGTGGTGCGGGATTATCTGCCCAACCAAAACGGCTCGATTATTACCATCAATGCCGGCGCTACCTATACGATTACCGACACCTTCACCCTCAATGCCGGCTGGGTCGCCGCGAAATGCCAGGCAATTTCCTGGCTGCAGAGTGAAATGATGCTGGCCGATTCCACCAAACCAATCTTCCAGGGTGGCATCAAAAACTTCTCCGAACTACCGGTCGAGGAGATTGAAATCAATCCTCGTCCTTCTTCCCCGGTGTGGGCGATCCCCAATCCCTGCGCCGCCGCCACGGCATTTGTTCTGCCCTTGCAGGCGGGCGAGCCCTACGAGATTGTTATCCACGATGTTGCCGGTCGGGAGATTAACCGGTTGACGGGAATCGCCGTCATGGATCAAGATCGGATTACCTGGAACCTCACTGACCGTTCTGGAAACAGGGTTCCGTCCGGCGTATATCTGTTCCGTTTCGCCAGCGGCACAAAGAATTCGTGTGGATCGGTCATCGTCCGTTAAAGTTTCACCAATCAAACCAAAAGCCCCCGCGCTGCGGGGGCTTTTTCCTATGATCAAGCAAAAAACCGCTAATGGCTCTTATCGGTGATTATTTCTGAAACCGGATAACGGTCAATGCCATAAAATTATGTAGCCAGGTCCCGGCGGCAAAGGGCTACCAGCAACCTGCCCCGGATTTGTTATCCGGGGCAGGTAAGGCGGCAGCCGGATTTGCACCGGCGAATAACGGTTTTGCAGACCGTCGCCTTGCTACTTGGCTATACCGCCGTGATTAACTGGTAGTATATATAAAAAAGATGGATGCGTCAAGTCAGGACTAAAATCATCGGCGAAAATTAAGATGAATGGCCCCGGTTCCGACCTCAGCCTGATAAAAACCATTCTCGGCTTTCAACTCCGGGGATGAAAATCCCGGTGCACCTGTTTCAGGTATTCCCGGTCAACATGGGTATAAATTTGGGTAGTGGAAATATCGGCGTGGCCGAGCAATTCCTGGACCGCCCTCAGGTCAGCTCCGTTTTCCAAAAGATGCGTGGCGAATGAATGTCGGAACATGTGAGGTGTTACCCGTTTTCGGACACCGGCCCGGCGGCAATATAAGCGGAGTATTTTTAAAAAACCCATGCGGCTCAGGCGCTTTCCCCGGGTATTCAAAATCAAATTCGGCGCCGCGGTCCTTTTAGCCAGGGCGGGTCGGCCGGATTGCAGGTATAAGACCAGCGCGTCATCGGCTTTCTGACCGAACGGAATCAATCGCTGTTTATCGCCCTTGCCGATCACGCTTAATAGTTTTTCTTCCCGCATGATATCCGTGACTTTCAAGTCCAGCAGTTCGCTGATCCGCAAACCGGCGCCATAAAGCAATTCCAGCGCCAGCCGATCGCGGAGGGTCCGCGGATCATTGCC
>CBFGIH010000029.1:0-5726 GCA_965648775.1 Caldifarciminota bacterium
GACAGCACACAATAAAACAAGGATTTTTTCGTAATAGATAATTTATAAATTATTTTACTATTATTCGCAATGGCGGGTGGGGTGTTCCTTGAAAATTGTCGCCAGACCCGCGGCTGAGGTTTCTCGGTATTTATTTTTCAAATCCAGACCGGTCTGCTTCATGATTTTCACCACTTCATCAAATGAAACCTTGTGCGTGCCATCGGTCTGCAGGGCATAAACCGCGCAGTCCAGGGCTCTTTCTGCGGCCATGGCGTTTCTTTCAATGCAGGGCACCTGGACCATGCCCGCAACCGGATCACAGGTCAATCCCAGGTGATGTTCCAGTCCCATTTCCGCCGCGTATTCCATCTGTCGGTGGCTGCCGCCGAGGAGATAAGTCGCCGCCGCCGCAGCCATGGAACAGGCCGTGCCGATTTCACCCTGGCAGCCAACTTCGGCGCCGGCAATGGAAGCATTGTGTTTTATCAGGTTGCCAAAAAGACCGGCGATAGCCAGCGCATTGATGATTTTTTCCTCAGGAAAACGATAATTTTCCGCCAGATGTTTGAGCACAGCGGGTAAAACGCCGCTGGAACCGCAGGTCGGCGCGGTCACGATCGTGCCGGCGGAGGCATTTTCTTCGGCCACGGCCAGGGCATAGGCGAAATTGCGGCTGATTTTCTGCAAAAGCCCCCGGCTGTTGCGGGATTTGATGAAGAAAGAAGCAGCTTTCCTTTCCAGTTTTAATGGCCCCGGCAGGATGCCTTCGGTTTTTAATCCTCTTTTAATCGCCTGCCGCATGACCTGCCAGATGGAAGTCAGAAAATTTTTTATGTCCTGATCTTCGTAGTTGTAAACATAATCGCAAAGGGTGATGCCCTTTTCCCGGCAAAAGGCGTTGATTTCATTGAAGGTCAGGTGGGGATAGATTTGCTGATAATGATGCAGGGAATCGGCGTCGCGAATAGCACCGCCGCCTACGGAAAAAACCAACCATTCGGTTTTCTCGCTGTTTTCCCGTGTTGCTTCAAAAAGCAAACCATTGGGATGCTGGGTGAGGAATTCACCTTTCTTGACAATGATTGTCGTCTGCGACTCAGGTAAAATCTTTTTTAATGCTTCTTCGGTAAGGTGTCCTTTGCCTGTCGCGGCCAGACTGCCGTAGAGCGTAACTTGATAAGCCACGGCGCGCGGGTTTTTCTCTAAAAAGATCTTCGCGGCGGCGGCCGGGCCCATGGTGTGGCTGCTGGACGGCCCCTGACCGATCCGATATAATTCCCGGATTGATTCCATGGGCATAAATATACAGAGAAAGCCCGAAGTGTCAATAATTTCAAAAGAATAATTTTTTCTTAACCAACTTGGTCTAAATCAGCGGCTTGCTAAAGAGCCCAAGAAAACAGCCCAAGTGAATAAATTTATTCTTAATCAAATAAGCAAAGGGCAAGATCCTCATTTTTTTCTCCGGTCATGATAATTCAGGCAATATTCGTTAAACCCCGTGATTGACTTGCGGGTCTAAAATACATATACTAACCTATGATACCATTGCTTGTCGGCACTTTCTTTTTTTCCCAGTATTTCGGCCAGAATAAGATACAATATCAGAACTTCGATTTTCAGGTGTTGAAATCCGAGCATTTTGACATTTATTATTACCAGGGCGGAGAAGAAATCGCCCAGTTCGCCGAAGATGTCCTGGAAGACGGCTATGAGCAGATCAACTCCGACCTGGAAGTCGAAGTTAAATTTCGGATCCCAGTCATCCTGTACAACGCACCCAATCATTTTGCCCAGACCAATGTGACCCTGGAACTTATCGAGGAATCAGTCGGCGGGTTCACCGAAATCCTCAAGAATCGCATGGTTATTCCCTTTAACGGCGATTACGAAGAGCTGCGGCATGTGCTCGTGCACGAATTGACGCATGTTTTTGAATTCGTGATTTTCTTTCCCTCCAAACTGGAAGCCATGGTTAGCGGCGATATTTTTTATTCAATTCCCCTGTGGGTGATGGAAGGATTCGCGGAGTTTGAATCGCAGGGCTGGGATCTCGGCGCGGATATCTTCATGCGCGATCTGGTGACCAACAACAAGGTTATTCCCCTTAATCAGCTGGGCAATTACAGCGGCTACATCATTTACAAGGAAGGCCAGGCGTTTTACCGTTATGTGGCGGAAAAGTATGACCGCAAGAAAACCGGCGAGTTCATTCATATCCTCAAGGCGAAGAAAAACCTGGAGGCAGCTTTTATGCAGGTCTTCGGCGTTTCGGTCGAGGACTTCCACGACCGTTTCCTGCGGTACTGCCAGCGGCAGTACTGGCCCAGGATTGGACTGCAGCAGAACTACGAAGACCTGGTGCGGGTCGTTTATGACCATCGCAAAACCAATACCCTGTACAACACCTCCCCGGCCATATCACCGCGCGGAGATAAGATCGCTTTTATCTCTGACCGTTCCGGCACCGCCGAGATCATCGTGATTTCCTCCATTGACGGCCGGGTGCTGAAACGGCTGGTTAAAGCCGAATACTCAGCGGGTTACGAGGGGCTGCATTTGTACCAGGGCGGCGTCTCGTGGTCGCCCGATGAACGCTACCTGGCTTTTGCCGCCAAGGTTCAGGGCGAGGACCGGCTCTGCGTGATCAAGTCTCGCAACGGCCGCACTTACAAAAAACTACCGCTGGGGCTGGATGGGATTTTCAATCCCTGCTTTGCGCCCGACGGCCGTTCCATCTACATTTCGGGGCTGAAGGATTCTTACCTGGATATCTATCAGGTGGACCTGGCGACGGGGCGTTCGGAAAAAATCCTTAATGACCTGTATGCGGACAAATATCCCTGCGGTCTGTCCGACGGTCGCCTGCTGTTCGTGTCTGACCGGCCGGATTCCACCGAACCGTACGCCTATGGTCAGTTCGCGGTCTGGATCAAGGAAGAAAACACTGTCCGGCGCCTGACGCCGCGCACGGGTTATGTCGCTTCCGCCATCCCGGTCGCGGACCGGGGATTTTTCTTCGTCGCTGATTATGATTCCGCTTACAATCTGTATTATTATGACTGGTCCCGGCAGCAAATCACGAAACGGACCGATATCCTGACCGCCTGTTATTATCCCACCATATCCCAGGACGGCGACAAGGTGGCCTTCAGCTACTATGACAATTTTGGTTATGATATCTGCGTGACCAAGGACCTGGAAACGAAAATGGCCGATATCGCTGATACCATCGCCGCCGAAGCGCCGTTTAACACCTATGAAAACCTTGCTTTTGATTCCAGCCGGGTCAAAAAATACAAGCCTTATTTTTCTTTTGACTACCTGGCGGCGGCCGCGTCCTACACGACGCCGATCTACTTCGCGGGTGAAATTCAGATCGGCATCAGCGATATTCTGGGCAACAACCACATTCAGATCGCCACCAATTTCAACGGCAGCATCAGTAATTCCGACATCTTTGTCAATTACTGGTATTTGGCCAAGCGGCCGGATTACGGCATCGGCCTCTTTCACTATCTCAACTATTTCCGTGACGTCAACGACCTTTTGATCTGGCGCTATCTGGGCTTAAGCGCCGCGGTTCAATATCCGCTCAATCGTTTCCTCCGCGCCGAGTTCGGACTTTACGGTTACAAGGTTTTTGAAGACCGCTGGCGCAATTTCTTTCCCGATTACTACTCCAATTATTCCATCAGCAGCTCTTACAACTTTCTC
This sequence comes from Caldifarciminota bacterium, assembly GCA_965648775.1. Taxonomy (GTDB): domain Bacteria; phylum Hydrothermota; class Tepidihabitantia; order SM23-42; family JAOAFX01; genus CBFGIH01. Next base: position 3,700 of record CBFGIH010000029.1, read on the forward strand.
TACCCGGATGCCGCGCTCGTGTTTGACAATGTCCGCTGGGGCGAAATCGGACCCCACAGCGGACGGCGCGCGCGGCTGGAGGTGTATCAAACCATTTTCAGCGATTTTGATTACTTGAGCGCGATCTTGGATTACCGCCGGTATTTCCGGCTTTCCAGCCGCGCCAGTTTCGCCTTCCGGGCGATCGGGGTCGGCAGTTTCGGCGCCGACGAGGAACTCTGGACCATCGGCGGCGGCTATTCCCTGCGCGGTTATGAATACTACGCGTTCACCGGTTCGCGGTTGGGCTTGACCAATCTGGAACTGCGGTTTCCGTTCATTGACCGGCTCAAACTCGCCTTTCCGCTGCCGATTGAAATCCGCAATATCCGGGGCGCGCTCTTTGCAGACCTGGGCGCCGTGGATTCGGACACTTTCCGGCTCTGGGAGCGCACCGAGCACTGGTTTCGTCTGCGCGACCTGCATCTGGGTATCGGCGCCGGCCTGCGGATGCAATTTCTGTACACGGTGTTCAAGTTCGATTTCGGCCGGGCATTCGACATGAAGGATTTCACGGACGACTGGAAATTTTATTTTACCATCGGCCCGGAATGGTAATGCCGCTGCCAGTTCGGATCTTAACCTGTTTTTTTTGAGTGAATGACCGGACCGGTCGGGTAGATGTAACGGACCGATTTCCATAGGAACTCAATCAGGATTCATGAAAAAGTCCCTTTTGCTCCTGTTTTTTCTTTTTGGCTGTCACCGCACTGATAAGACGGTCGTGTCCTTCTGGCATGTCATGGGTGGTCCGGTCGGCCGGAAACTTGAAGAACTGATCGCGGAGTTCAACGAAGCGCATCCGGAAGGAAAAGTGGAATCAGTGCGCATGGGGTCCTATGATATCCTGGCGCAAAAACTGATGGCCGCGGTTTGGTCCCGGACGCCGCCGGTGATCGCGCAGATGTACGAATCCTGGACCGATCAGTTCTTTCGAGCCGGTCTGTTGCAGCCGCTGGAGGATTACGCGCGGCGCGATTCCACTTTTCACCTGGAGGATTTCTATCCGGTTTTCATCGAGGATAACACATACGATTCCGTGCTCGTGACCCTGCCGTTTAACAAAAGTGTGCCCGTTTTTTATTACAACCGCCTGCTTTTCCAGCAGGCGGGAATCGATCAATTCCCCCGGGACTGGAACGAATTCCGGCAGGCCTGCCTGGCCCTGAAAAACAAAGGCATCCTGGCCACGTCCTGGCCCGTGGACGTGTGGTATTTTGGCAGCATGGTTTATCAGGACTCGGGAAGTTTGTACGATGATAAAGAACAGTGTCCCCGTTTTGACGAGATCGCCGGACGCCGGGCGCTTGAGTATTTTGTTGCTTTGATCCGCGACAGCCTGCTTTATTACAATCCTGGTTTCCAGCGTCAGGATGAATTTTTATCCGGCAGGGTGGCCATGATTCCGGCCTCGGTGGTTTCCTGGGCATACCTGAAAGGACGGCCCGATTTTGAGATGAAAGTGGCGCCGTTTCCGCAGGGCCGCCGGCCGGCCGTGATCATCGCCGGCACTAATATCGGCATGTTCCGGCGGGCGACCGCGCAGCAAAAAGAGCTGGCATGGCAATTCATCCGCTGGTTCCTGGAACCGGTTCAACAGATCCGCTGGACCGAAGCCACATACTATCTGCCGACGCGGCGCCGCACGGCGCAGCACCCTGATTTCAAAAAATTTTTAGCCGCCAATTCTGGTTATGAGGCAGCGCTGGCCCAGGTCAACCATGCTTACCCCGAGCCCAAAGCCGGTGCCTGGTTTACCGGCCGATTCTACCTGACCGATGCTCTGGAAGAAGCTGCCCGGCTGGAACGGCCGGCTGATGAAGCCCTGCAGAACGCCGCCCGGCGGATGCGGACGGAGTTGCAATAAAAAACAATTGCGGCTGAGGACGGTCAGTTACCCGCGCCACAGAATAGATGCGGTTTTAAAAAAAATACGGGGACGGCACGGCCGTCCCCGTATGGCAGTAAATGAGTGGTTGCTATTTGTT
>CBFGIH010000029.1:5736-11267 GCA_965648775.1 Caldifarciminota bacterium
GGTGAAGGACTCGCGTTCAAAATCGGCTTTAAGAAAGTAAACCCCTGAACCCAGGCGGCGGTGAAAATCGTCGCGCGCGGTCAGAGAAAAACGGTAAGGTCCAGCCGGCACGGTTGCCTGATGGTGTTTGAGCAGCCGGCCGCTCAGATCATAAAGCCGGATTCTTATGGTTCCAGCGCGCGGCAGGCCGAAAACTAATTCCGTGCGGTCCGTGAAAGGATTGGGATTAATGGCGGCAAGGACGAAGCGGCCCGCTGGCTGATTTTGCTCGCTGACCGAGCCGATCGGCGGTTCAGTCAAAACACGCATCATGAAATCATAAGCCGTCCAGGCGTGCCAGCCGGGATTGTTAGTGGGATTGGACCAGTACCAGTAGGAGGTGGTATCCACCGGCCAGTTGTTATCCATGCCGATGTAAGGTGCACTGGGCGAGGAGGACAGCCAGTGAATGACCATCCAGAAAGGATCCGCCGTGTTCATAGTGATCGGCGTGGAAAAGTTGCGGATGGACCAATCGGCGGCCGCCGCACTCATGGTTTCGGCCGGTGCGATTTCATAACCAGGGCCGAGGCCGGGCAGGCCGGATGAATCCGCGTTGAGCGACATGATGATGGCTTGATTGCCGCTGACATAGAACCGGGCCCGGGTGATGTTGTACGGCGCCGGCAGGCAGGGGCGCATTTTGACCGCGAACTTGTTGTCGTAAAAGTCACCGCTGACATAGCCGTAAGTGTTGAGCAAGCCGTCGTCGTACAAAATCTCGGTGGTGCCCTGCGCCGAGACGCGCTGCGAGTCGTTGCCGGGCACGTAATCCTGCGCGACCGTGGTGAAGAAATACACTTCATAGGCGCCGGTGTCGGTCGGCGCCCAGGCCGGATTCAAAGTGACCGTGGTGGACTGGAGCGGAGAAATGTAGGCCTGGGCATTGCCGGTGTAGACCAGGTTCGTGCCGTGGTAGATCTGACAAATGGCGGGAATATTTTCCGCGTAACTGCCCTTGTTGGCAATCGTGATCCGGGGTGTTTTGGAATAATTAAGCGTGAGTTCAGGAAATGGATAGTAGACCGCGGTTACGGCACCGTCGTGATAGCAGATGCTGCCTTTGACGAAAGTGTCGTTGGCGGGAAACAAATCACCGGTCAGGGTGGAGTAGGCAATAGTTTGATACGTGCCGTAGGCGGGCACGGTCCAGGCCGGTGAGAAATTCAGGGTGCGCTCAGAATCTGCCGGCAGGCCGGCGACCGCCAGGGTGTCGGCGTAGATCAGCTGCTCCAGGGAGTCGCGGATCAGGCAGACGATATCAAAAGTGGCAGAAGCAGAACCGAAGTTTTTGACCACAGCCTGGGGCGTGATGGCTTGTCCGGTCTGGATCAGGGCTCCCGGTTGAGGAATATCCTTGACGCCGACGTCATTGCTCAACGGATCCAGGATGCGGATGGCGTAGACCTCGCCGCCGTTGCCCATTTCCCGAGCGTGCACGGCCTTGCCGCCGGCCGTGACAAAACTACCGTCCTTGGAAATGTCCACGAAAAAAATTGAGCCTGGTTCATCAATATCATCGAGCAGTTTGAAAATTGCGCTGGCCGAAGATTTATTGAAGACCGTCAGCACGTCGCCGAAGGTGCCGCCATACTGACCCCAGGATCCGGCCACGCCCCGGCTCCCATCAGCAGACAGGGCGCAGGAACAGACATAATCGCCGTAGTCGGTGTATTCCCACAGCGGCGTGGAGGAGGAGGAATCGTACATGAGGACCTTGCCGCTGTAAGAAGGGCTGTACTGGAAAGTACCGGCCATGATCGTGGCCCCGTTGTCTGAGATCGCGACCGTGGTCACCCAGGGATGACCAGTGTTATGCTGCCAGACCTGGGTGTAAGATGAGCCGTTCCATCGGTAAAAGGTGACGCGCGAGTTAAACTCGCCCTTAACGAGGTATTTGCCGTCGCCGGAAATCGCGGCCGGGGTCTGACCGTAATTGTAGATTGAATCACGGCGGGAGCCGTCCAGGTTATAGACATAAATTGCGTAGTAGGTGGTGACCATCAGGACTGACCCGTTGGCCGAGATCTGCACGCCTTGGATGCCGTTATTGGGAACAAAATTTATCGTTCGGATGGTGTCGCCCAGCGCGTTGAAAACAAAGAGCTTGCCGCTGGTGCCGGCCGTGGCCGCGACCGCGGAAATGGAGCCGTCGGTGCTGACCGCGTCAGTGTTGCCGTAGGCCGTGGCGGCGATTTTGTAACCGCCGGGCAGATTGTAAAGCCACTGAGGTGCCGGGCTCGTGCAGGTGAAACTGCCGAATGGTTCGCCGCCGGCGCCCACGGCGATCGCCGTGCCGTTGTGCGACATGTCCACCGGTATGTACCATTCGGTGTTGGGCATGGGCCAGACCCAGACCGGCGTTTCTGTGCCGAGCGTCCGGTAAAGCGAAGTCCGTTTATTGTTTAACCACCAGCCCGCCTGGATCCACATGCCATTGCCGGATATCGCCATGTGCTGGGCGATGCCATACTGATGGTTGCGGTCCACCCAGAGGGTCTGGGCTCGGCCAGCCAAGGCCGGCATGGTTTTAGTCAGGGGAATTATGGCCCGGCCCTCGGGCGTGGTGAACGAGCGAACCTGATCGCCGCTGATTTCAATGTCCACGCCGGGAAGATTATCTTCCTTGAACGTGCCGGCGAAAACGCTGACCAGGGTGACCATCATGACCAGGAAATAACGCATATGACCTCCTTGCTGATTAAATTATTATAGGGGAAGGGTGCAAATTGTCAAGGCTGGTTTCTTTTATTTGAAAATTTCGCGGCCCTTGCAGACGATTTTGTTCAACTGCTCCTTGAAAAAATCCGTGCTTGCCACGATGTGGCGGGGAATCTGCTGGCAATAGTATTCCCAGGAACGCCGGATCTCAGAGCCCAGCAGATCAACCAGGTTGCCTTCCCGCAGGCCCTGTTCCACTTTATCCTGATTATAAAGCACCAGGTCCGAAGCCAGAGCCTTGGCCAGCCGGCGGGCGCGCTCATGCCATTTTTTGTCTTCTTCCGACAGGGCCGGCGCAGGTTTTTCTGTAATTTCCGGCGGTGGGGCAGGAGCTGGCGGCGGAGCAGCGGGAATAGAAACATAAGGTTCGGTTGCCAGTTTTTCTTCGGGCGGAGCGGCGGTGACCGGTTCGGCCGGCGATTTTACTACCGGCGGTTCCGGTGCCGACGGAGGTTGAAACGGCGGCGGTTCAGTCGGTGGTTTGACTGCCGGCGGTTCAGGCGGAGCAGTGACGGGCGGTGCGGATGGCGTTTCTGTTTTTGGCGGAGGAGTAACCGATGGCGGCGCGGCTGGTTCGGAAGCGGGCACTGATGGTTGGACGTCAGGTGCAACCGCTGGTTCTGGTTTTCTGATGATAATCAAGCCCTGGCATTTCTGGCACCGTACTTTGACTCCCGCCGCGGGAATCTTGCGCTCGTCCACATTATACTTGGTGTGGCAGGAATTGCATTCAACAATCATTTTTAATCTCCTTGTAGACGGCCGCGCATTGCCGGCGCAGGTTTTTCAAAGTGCCGGTATTGCGGATGGTGAATGACGCCTGGCGGGCCATCATTGATTCTGAAGGTTGTTGACGGATGATCTGCCGAAAAGTTCGTGCATCAATCCCGCGGCGGCAGCAGCGTTGTTCTTTGATTTTGCGCGGTGCCGAGATCAGAATCGGATAGTCAATTTCGGATAAAAGACCGGGCCAGGTAAAAAGCAGGGCAGCATCGACCACGACACAGCCGGATTTTATCCGATGCAGGCGGCGTCGGATTTCCCGGATCAAGCGAGGATGAGACAGGCGGTTAAGAACTGGTAATTGCCGGGGATCAGAAAAAACCAGATCACGCAGCTTGCCGCGGTCCAGACGGTTTCGAGCAGTAATCCGGTCGCCCCAGCGTTTAATCAGGTCGCGTTCGATCTCAGGCAGGATGCGCCGACCGATGGCGTCGGCATTGATACGGCGGCAACCCCAGCGGCTGAAGAATCGCGCCGCCGTTGATTTTCCCGAACCGATATTGCCAGCCAGCCCGATGACCACTCGGCCCTCCCGCCGTTTGGGCTTACGGGATGTACTTCTTAAAACAGATCGTTGCGTTATGCCCGCCAAAACCGAACGAATTGGACAAGGCGCAGGCGACGGTTTTTGATTGCGTGCCCAGGACATGGTTCACGCCGGCGCATTCCGGGTCAACATTGTTTAAGTTTAATGATGTGTGCAGTTGTCCGTGATAGAGGGAAAGGACCGTGACGATGCCTTCCACTGCGCCGGCCGCGCCCAGCAGGTGCCCGATCATGGATTTGGTAGAATTGACCGAGATTTTTTCCGCGTGGCGGCCAAAGAGATCGCGGATGGCCTTAATTTCGTACTTGTCGTTAAGGTCGGTCGAGGTGCCGTGGGCGTTGATGTAATCAATATCTTCGGGCCGGCAGCCCGCGTCCTGCAGGGCAGCCGCCATGGCGCGGCGGGCACCATCACCATCCGGTGCCGGGGCGGTGATGTGAAAGCCGTCGCCGCTGGCGCCGAAACCGGCCAATTCTGCGTAGATACGCGCGTTGCGCTTGAGGGCGTGTTCCAGGGTTTCCAGGACAAAGATCCCGGCGCCTTCGGCCATGACAAAGCCGTCGCGGTCCCGATCAAAAGGCCGGGAAACGGTTTTGGGATCAGCGGGATTACGTGAGATCGCACGCATGTTGGAAAATCCCGCCAGGGCAAAAGCCGAAAGCGGCGCTTCTGCTCCGCCGGTGATCACCAGATCGGCCTTGCCCAGCCGGATTTCGTTAAACGCCATGCCGATGGAATGAGCACCCGAGGCGCAGGCCGAGGTGATAGTGTAGTTTGGCCCTTTCAAACCCCATTCGATGGCGACATACCCGGAAGTCATGTCCGGGATCATCATGGGAATCAAAAACGGCGAGACCCGGGTCGGTCCCTGCTGAAGAAATTTCACGTGTTCATTTTCCCAGGTCAGAATGCCGCCAATGCCCGAGCCGATAATCACGCCGATGCGGTTGCGGTCGCATTGTTCCAGGTTGAGACCGGCGTCTGCGATGGCTTCATGGGCGGCGTAGAGACTCATATGCACGCAGCGGTCGAGTCGCTTCAGGGTTTTGGGATCAAACCTGGTTTCTGGATGGAAATCCTTGAGTTCGCCGGCAATTTTTACATTTTGATTGGAGGTGTCAAAGGATTTGATGTAATCAATGCCGCTTTCGCCCTGAAGCAGACGTTGCCAGGTGGTCGGCACATCATTGGCCAGGGGCGTGACCGCGCCCAGGCCGGTGATGACTACCCGATTCATCAGGCCTTCACCTTGCCTTCAAGATACGCGACCGCCTTGCCGACCGTGTCCAGTTTTTGCGCTTCTTCCTCGGGAATCTGAAGGTTGAACTTTTCTTCCAGGGCCATGATCAATTCCACGGTATCCAGCGAATCAGCACCGAGATCTTCGATAAATTTTGCTTCCGGATTCACTTTTTCCGGCGGCACGTGCAACTGCTCCACG
>CBFGIH010000030.1:0-11181 GCA_965648775.1 Caldifarciminota bacterium
GTTTGATCGGCATCCGCTGGCCCGGTTCGCTTTATGAAGAACTGGAACCCAGGGAGCGATTTGAAAATACCCTTTATGCCCTCAGAAATTTTTTTCAGGCCCTGAGCCTTGACCGGCCGATCATCATCGTTCTGGATGATATGCATTGGCTTGACGCCGATTCCCGCCAGGCCTTTGCCGTTCTGACCCGCCGGCTCGAAAATTTTCCCATCATGGTCATCGCGGCTGGCCGCTTTCATGACGATGGTTCCCGGCCCATCCTGGAGCTGGAGCCGTCAGTCCTGATCCGGGAAATTGTTCTGAATTGTTTTGACCCGGCGACGACGGAGCTTTATGTTAACCGGCAACTGGGTGGTCCGCCGGCTGCGGATCTCAAGGCCTTTATCACCGACAAGAGTCAGGGCAACCCGTTTTTCATTGAGCAGCTTTGCCTGTATCTCCGGGAAAACGGTTTGATCCGGAGTGAAGGCAAACGGCTCGCTTTGATCCGTTCCGGACCGGCGCTGCCGGCCGGCATCCACGCGGTGATCACAGCGCGCATTGACCGTTTAGGCCGGGAACTGCGGGAAATGGTGCAGGTGGCGGCGGTGCTCGGCAACGAATTCGAAAGCAGAGTTCTGCGGACCATGATCAGCCTGTACCGTTCCGCCCTCGGCACGGCGCAGTTTGAATCCCTGCTGGCGCAGGGTGAAAACGAAATGATCTGGTCCGCGATCAGCGAATTAAAATATCTGTTCAAGAATGTGCTGGTGCAGGAGGTCGCCTACGAAATGCAGCTCCGGCAGCAGCTGCGCATCCTGCACGGCTTGGCCGGCGCGGCTATAGAAAAGAATTATCCGGCGGACAAGACCTATTATGAAGACCTGGCTTATCACTATGGACAGGCGGAAGACCGGCAGAAGATGCTGGTGTATCTGGAAAAGGCGGGGGATTACGCACGGGAAAAATATGAAAATGACAAGGCGCTTAATTTTTACGACAAACTGACCGCGGCCCTGGACGATCCTCAACGCCGTATTGATATCCAGAACCGCAAGGCAGGTGTTCTGCACCTGATCGGCCGGTGGCCGGAAGCGGAAAAGATTCTGCTCGAAAACATCGAGGCCTCGGCGGGCCAGCCGTTGCTCGAAGCCCGGAACCGGGCCGACCTGGCTGAACTCTTGATCAATAAAAGCGAATACGACCGGGCTCGCGAACTGGCCGCCGCCGCCCAGCGCATCTACGAGCAGCACGGCGACCACCATGGCATCTGCACGATCCAGCGGTTGCAGGGCGTGATCTGTCAAAGCCAGGGTGATATTGAGGGGGCGATGAGCTATTATCGCCGGGCCCGTCAAATTGCCGAAGAACTGAATGACCGCTCCGAACTCAGTTACATCATTTCCAATATCGGCGCCGTGTACTGGAGCACCGGTGATTACGAACGGGCGCGCGATCACTTTTTGGAATACCTCAAGATCGCCGAAGAACTGAACGATAAGAAAAGCATGGGCATGGCCATGCTTAACCTGGGCGTGGCCTATCGCAATCTCGGTGACGACCAGAAAGCCGAAGAGTATTACCGCCAAAAATTAGAAATCAGCCGGGAACTGGGGGACAAGCGAGGTCTGGGCATCGTGATCGGCAACATGGGCGCCCTGCATTTAAGCCGCGGTGAGTACGAGGAAGCGCGGCGGTGTTACCTGCAGCGGATCGAGATTGCCGAGGAACTGGGTGATCGGCGCGGCGTCGGCACCGCGCTCGGCAACCTGGCATCGATTTACAAGGCCTGGAGACAATATGATCAGGCGCTGACCGCATCGGATCAGGCAATCAAGATCATGCGGGCGCTGGGTGTGAAGTATTATTTGTGCTCATTCCTGGACACGCAGGCCGAACTGTTCCTGCTCATGGACCGTTTCGATGAAGCCCGGCAAAGCAACCAGGAGGCAGGGGTCATCGCGGAAGAAATAAAATACCATGAGGTTTCCTTTAATGTCCGCCTGCGCCAGGCGCGCATCACGGCCCGCCATGACCCGGCAACCGCCATCCGCGAACTGACGGCGCTGCGCGCTCATTACCCAGATGAAGAAAACCAGGCAGTAGTTAATTATTTTCTATACCAGATCACGGGGCAGCCGGATTTCCGGCAGCAGGCAATTGATGGTTACCAGCGGGTATTGTCCCGGCAATTTGAGATTGAATACCAGCAAAGGCTGGATGAACTGAGGGCAGATGCAAAATCGAGACCAGCTTGATATGACACGGTGAATCTCGGCCAACCGCGTGAGTTTGAGCATCTGTGGCTGAAAATGAGTTGTTAAAATCGTAAGATTTAGACCTGATAAAGAGCGATCAACCAAATGTCCGGCATTCTATTGACAATCTATCCGAACGAAATATAATCGAATTTAATGAAAATCTGCTTCTTATATTTCAAAGGATGTCCTAATGCGAAACCGGCTTTAGAGTTACTGAAGAAAGTTTTAAAGGAAAAAGGAACGGACGAGAAAATGGAGATCATAGAAGTGAAATCAGAAGAAGCTGCAAAGAGGCTTCACTTTTTAGGCTCTCCAACCATACAAATTAATGATTTGGATATTGAAAAAGATAGACGAAATGACGCGCCGGTCTTTGGGTGCCGAGTTTATAGGACCAAAGATGGTTACCGTGGAATTCCACCAAGAGAAATGATTATTAGCGCATTGAAAGAATTTAAAAACAAATGAGATACTTCAAAAAATTTGTTCAAGGATCATTCAACCATCAAACCATTCATAGGTTTTTTCATTTCTGCTGAATCCGGGATTATCTTTAAAACTTTTTGCCGAATCCTCCGTGCATCATTTATATTCCCGTGTTCAACGCAACTTTTTGTAAAATTTATCGCTTCGTTCTCAAATTCGGTCAGAATCTTAAATCTCATTTGCCCTGACTAGTTGTCAAAATTCTTCTTGAACGGCTCGCCCCGGAATAAGCTGAATGCCCGCAAATACTCCTTGCGGGCAAAACCCCATTCACCCGCCCGCTCCAATGCCTTTGCCCGGGCAATCGTCTGGGTGAACTCCTGATAATCATTATTGAGGTAAACTCCTATATTAACCAGTTTTTTTGATCCGAAAATGCTGTTAATAACCAGCAGATGACGAAGCATCTGCAACTTGCTCTTCATGGTCCATAACAGATGCACGAGGCGCGATTCCGGATTATCGCTTTTGGGCCAGAAATTAGCGATAATTTCATCCATGGTTATCGATCTTGCCGGTTCCGCCAGGCGGCAGGCCAGATGAAGCAAGAAGGCGGTTTCCTGAGTTTTTTCTTATTGAAGTTTCTTGACATCGCCACACCATTATTTATAATTTCGCCATGCCCTCCAGGACTGCCTCTCTGGCGTTGATCGAGGATAATCTCATATTAAGAAACGTCAAACTGACCAAAGATGTCATACTGGTTGGCCGCAGCGACCAGTGCGATTTTGTGCTCAGCGGCCGCGAGGTCTCGCGCCGGCACTGCCAGGTGATCCGCACGGATCAGGGCTTTATAATCGAGGACCTGGCCAGCGCCAACGGCACCTTTATTAACGGCCAACCGATTCAGCGCCAACCGCTCAAACACGGCGATAAAATCGACATCGCCGATTTCACCCTCATTTTTAATGACGGCCGGGGTCTGCCCACAACCGTGGATGAGACCAGGGTTGAACGGCCGGGCGAAGAAACCCAGACCCTGCGCGCCCATTATGCCGCGGTCAAAAAGAAAGTCCGAGAACGAGAACTGGCCGCGGCCCTGGATGAACATCAGCATTTGATGGAACGCAGCCGTAAAAGACACAAGCAACTGGCAAACCGAGACCGGCTGACCGGCGTATTCAACCGCGGTTATTTCGACGAGCATTTTCCCCGGCTCCTGCGCGTTGCGCAAGAAAACCAGGAGCCCCTGGCCTTGCTGTTCATCGATCTGGACCATTTCAAAAAAGTCAACGATACCCGTGGTCATGAACAGGGAGATAAAACCTTGAAAATCATCGCGCAGCTGCTTCTCGCTGCCTGCCGTCGGGATGATGTGGTCGCCCGCTACGGCGGCGAGGAGTTCGTGATTATCTTTCCCAACATGAAACCCGCCAATGCGGCCGTGGTCGCCGAATCCCTGCGGACGGTCATCGAGCAGAAGAGCCCCGGCTTACTGGGTTTTTTGCAAACCGTCAGCATCGGCATTGCCGCGTTCCCGGAACACGGCCCTGATGCCAGCAGTATACTGCAGGCCGCGGACCGGGCGTTATATCTGGCTAAAAATGCCGGCCGCAACCGCGTGATGAGGAGCCCGTGATCAAGGAGCGGGAAACCATTCCCAATTATAAAATTCTGCAGGAGATCGGCCGGGGGGGCATGGGTGCCGTTTACCAGGCCCTGCAAATAAATCTTAACCGGGTCGTGGTCCTGAAGGAATTGAACCGGACGCCGGGCCGCGAGGCGGCCTCCCGCTTCCGGCGCGAGGGCAAGATCTGCGCCAATCTTCATCATAACAACATCGTTGAAATTTACGACCAGATCCGCCACGAAAACCGTAACTACCTGGTGATGGAGTTCGTGGACGGCCTCAACCTGGCCGAGATCATCGAAAAGGAAGCGCCCCTGACCCCCATGATCGCGGCCGCCATCGCCCGTGAGATCGGCCGGGCCTTGATCTGCGCCCATCAAAACGGGATCGTGCACCGTGACATCAAGCCTCGCAACATCATTGTCTCCCGGACCGGAGTCGTGAAACTCACTGATTTCGGCGTGGCGCGGGATCTGGATGCGCCGGAGCTGACCACGGCCGGTACGCTTATCGGCACCCCTTTTTACATGTCGCCGGAACAGGCGGCCGGCGAGAAAGTCAGCTTTCCGTCTGATCTCTATTCCCTGGGCATCGTGCTCTATGAGATGGTGACGGGCAAAAAACCGTTCACGGCAGAAAACAGCGCCGCGATTGTGGCCAAAATCAGCCGGGGCAAGTTCAAGTCACCCTTTTGGCTTGATCCCCACCATAGCTGGCGGCTTTCGCGGATCATCATCCGCGCCCTGCGCAACCGGCTCCGTCGCCGCTACCAGAACGCCGAGGCCATGGTGCGCGATTTGAACCGATTTCTCGGCTGGAAAGGTCAGGCGACAATCGAAAACAACTTAGCCGAGCTGGTTCGACGAGTGGAGCACCAGCAGCAGGCCAAGACCGAAATAAAAAAGGCACGGCGGCACCGCCGGGCCAAGCAGAGCAATATTAGCCTGATGGTTCTCATTTTTCTCATTACCGTGCTCATCGCCCTGATTTTGTATTTCTGGCGGCCATAAAATCCGCGTTTCATGGAGAATAAAAAAGAATCCACGCCGGATCGCGGTCCCTTTGATCTCAGGCAACTGCTTGATCCCGCGCGCTTGGCCGGGGACCCGACGGTTTGGTCTTTGCTGACTGCCAATCTGACAACCATCGCCTTGGCGATTTTAGAACGCTGGGATCTGCACACTATGCTTTGGCTCTATTGGTGGCAGAGCGTGGTTATCGGTTTCTTTAACATGGTCAAGATCCTGCTGCTCAGGGAATTTTCCACCGAAAATTTCCGACTGGGAAATACGCCGGCTCCGCCTACGACGGACACCAAGATTTTCACCGCTTTTTTCTTCCTTTTTCATTTCGGTTTATTTCACCTGGTTTACGCGATCTTTCTATCCAGAGGCTCTATGGCTCGGTCTGCGGCCACGGTCAGTCCCGCCTGGCACGCCGCCGCGGCCTTTGATTTTAACCTTATCCTTTTCTTCGCCAACGGTCTTTTCACTTTTCTGTTCAACCGCGACTGGGCTCGATCCGGGCAGAACCTCGGCACCGTGATGTTCGCCCCTTATTACCGGATTATTCCCATGCACATGACCATCATTCTGGCTGGTTTTTTCAGCCCGGGCGCCCTGCTTTACGTCTTCCTTTTATTCAAGACCGCCAGCGACGTGATCTCGCACGTCGTCAGTCTTCATTTGAGTTGACGAACACAACCGTCTTTTTAGTGTATCAGATCTATTAAATCTATTTCGTTAACCAAAAAGACTACAGAAATTCAAAAGACCAAATAAACAATCTCATTAGTGGTTGACACCCCTGCATTTTATGTTATCATTAGTTAAGGAGGCATTCATGAAAAAACGCCTTGCGCCATTAATCACCATGTTTATCCTTAATTTCATCATTGTCCCCTTGTGTGCCGCGGCAGACGAAGACCTGCCGGTCCTGGAAACACAGGTCAAGACCGTGGCCCTGTTTAAGAATGGACTGGGCTTTGTCATCCGGGAAGGGGCCACGCCGCTGAAAAACGGCTGGGCCGTCACCCGGCATGTGCCCGAGGCGGTGCTGGGCGGAATCTGGTTTGGGTGTCTGGACCCGGACGCACGGCTCGAAGAGGTGGTTGGATTCAAGAACGACCGCACGGATTTGGTGGACGCGATCACGACCAGCGAATTGCTCCAGGTTAACATCGGCAAACGGGCGATTATTCATTTCGGCGACATGTCCCTTGACGGCCGGATCAAAGCCGTACCGGCCAACCGGCCGCCAGCAGAAGACACGCCGTTTGACGCCAGCGGCTACCGGGGTTATGAACCTGCCGTTGAAAACGCGATGATCGTGATTGTGGAAACCAACCAGGGCGAAGTGGCGGTCAACAAAGATATGATCACCCGCGTGGAATTTCCCGACGGCATGGCATCCCGCTTCCATCTTGTGCGTGAAACGCGGAATCTCAAGTTTCATGTTTCAACGCCGAAAACCACCAGTCGGATCGGCATGAGCTATCTGGAAAAAGGACTCACCTGGACGCCGGCCTATCTGGTCATGCTGGAGGACGAGCACCGGGCGCGGATCACCATGCAGGCGACCGTGGTCAACGACGCCGAGGACCTGAAGGATGCCGAAATGTTCTTCGTTGTGGGCTATCCCCATTTTCTTTACGCCAATATTTTATCGCCGATGGCGATGCGGCAATCGATCAATGACTTCATCGCCGCGCTCTCGGGCGGCACCGGCGCTGGTTATGCTCCGATGGGCAACGTGATGGCCCAGACCAGCGCCCCATACGCCGCGGACGAGAGCGGCGTATCCGAGTACAATTATTCAGCGGTGCCCGGCCTGACCGGCGAGTACGAGGAGGATCTGTTCCTGTACAACAAGAAAGGCATTACCTTGAACAAGAATGAACGCGCGAGTTACCTTTTGTTCTCGGACCGCGTGGAATACAAGCATGTGTACGAATGGGAAGTGCCGGATCTGTCTGGCGGTGATTATGACCGCGGCGACGAAGCGACCCGGGAACAGGTCTGGCATTCCCTGCGCCTGATTAATTCCAGCCAGTATCCCTGGACCACGGCGCCGGCTCTCGCCGTGCGCGACAACAAGCCCCTGGCCCAGGGCATGATCACTTATACGGCCAAGGGCAATAAGGTCAACCTGAAAATGACCGTGGCCGCGGAGGTCAAGACCGACCGCCGCGAGTACGAGACCGACCGACAGCGCGATATCAATTTATACGGTTACTCTTACGACCTCGTGACGGTTAAGGGCGAATTGTACGTGAAGAACAGCAAGACTTCGCAGATCACGCTCGATATCCGCAAACTGATCACGGGCGAGGTCGTCAGTGCCAGTCATGAGGGGAAGATCAAGAAACTCGCCGAGGGGATCAGCCGCCGCCGCGCGAATTCATCCTCGATCATCACCTGGGAGGTGCCGGTGAACCCCGGTGCGGAAATCAAATTAACTTATTCGTATAAGATTTATGTTTCGAACTAAGGAGGGAACTTGGATAATATGATCGCCTATTGCGGGATCGACTGCGCTAAATGCCCGGCTTACGTCGCCAAAAAGACGAATGACAATGAACTCCGGCAAAAAACCGCGGTCGAGTGGTCAAAGATGTTCGGCGCGGAGTTCAAAGCCGAACAGATCAACTGCGACGGCTGTTCGATCGCAGGACAGCATATCGTGTACTGCGACCAGATGTGCGAGATCCGCAAATGCGCGCGGGAAAAACAGGTCAGCACCTGCGCCGTCTGCGGGGATTACGGCTGCGAAAAACTGGAATCGTTCATCAAGAACGTGCCCGAGGCTCGGACAAATCTTGAAAAGTTAAGGTCAGCCCGGTAAGAGCCGCTTAAACAAGGGGGGTTCGCGGGCTCGCCGGGTGGATCATGAGGGTCAAAGGAGGAGCCATGCTACTGGTTTTTACGCGGATATTAGCCGGTACCGCGATCGTAGTTTTTTTAGCGGTTTTATTCCTGCCGGCGGGCTGCCAGAACCCCAATGACTTCAAGCCTCCGGAAGATACGCTCTTACCGCCGCCGCCGGCGCCGTCCATCCTGGCCCCGCCGGATAGTTATCTCTTTATCCCGGTCGTTTTTCCCGCCTATGTCAATTTGCAGTGGAGCGAAATTGAAAGCGCCGAGGTTTATCAGGTGGAACTGGCGCGCATCGGCGACACGGCTACGCTACGGAATGTTGATTCATCATATTACAGCATCGGGTTTCCTGATGACACGCGGTTTGGTAATTATGTCTGGCGGGTGCGGGCGTCGAGCACTCGCTGGCTCAACGGTTACACGGCCTGGTCGCCGTATTTTCATTTTGGCATAGCTTATCAACCCCGGGGACCACTGCTTATCAAGCCCGAATGGGCCGAATCCATTTTCGTTGACACCTTGCCGAAAAACGTCGCCATGGAATGGACCCGGGTCCGGGATGAAACTTTTTATGACGTGAAGATATTTCTTGATTCCCTCGCGGTAGTGGAAAGCGTTACTGGTGACACTTTTTATGAATTCTGGGCAGATGAGCCAGGTCACTATTACTGGCAGGTCCGGGCCAACAGCTGGCACTGGCAAATGCCGGGACGCTGGGCATACTCAAATTTCTATCTGGTTTTGAATAAGGGACAATGATCCCGGTCAGGGAATAGCGTACCTCAGCCTAAAGTTTACCAACAAGATAATACGGGTTACCGGTCGGCACGTGATATTGACATAAAAACCTCGATAGATATATTTAATTATATTCAAACAAGGAGGTCGTATGCGAAAAATTCCGATTTGGTTGTTAATCATCTGTGCCCTGACATCAGTGTACGCCGCCTGGGAGCCCCTTGGTCCCTATGGCGGTTGTCTGGGCAGTTTTGCTGCCGCCACCAACGAGACCGCGCTTTATGCGGCGGCCACTACCAGTCCGGCAGTACTTGTGAAATCAACTGACGTCGGCGCCAACTGGTTTAATGTCACGGCCATTAATGATTACATTTATTCCCTGGCCGTCGATCCCGCCAATCCCAGCATAGTTTATGCCGGCGCGCTTTACTATGTCTACAAATCAACCAATGGCGGCCTCAGCTGGCAGGGTTATTCCCTGCCCGGCTCGGGTTTTTATGCCTACAACTTAGCCATTAATCCGTCCAATCCGTCGATCATCTACGCTGCCGGCTATTATTATAACGGCAGCGCGACGCTTGCCGCCTGCCATAAAAGCACTAACGCCGGCCTCAGCTGGACAACCATCCCGCTCAGTACGGTTTCCGGCATGGCCTACGGCGTGACCGTTGATCCTACCACTCCGAGCAATGTCTACGTTTGCGGTTATTACTATGATACGCAATATCATCCCTGCGTTTATAAATCGACCAACGGTGGTACCAGTTTCACCGAATGCTCGAACGGTTTTCCGGCCACCGCCTATTACATCCAATCCGTTAAGGTCCATCCCACGAACGGATCAATCATCTACGCCGGGTCTTACTATGCTGGTATCTTCCGGTCCACCAACAGTGGTGCGAGCTGGTCGGGCAGTGATACCACGTTTAAGTTCATAACCAGTCTGTCCGCGGTGCCGCTTGCTCCCGATGTCTGCTATGCGGGCGGGGATACATTGATCTACAAAACAACGGACGCGGGCGCGACCTGGATTCGTCAATCCCTGGGATATAGCGGTCAGGCCAAGTCGAATCGGATAGTATGGGCAAGCCCGAACACGGCCAACCTGGTGATGACCACGGACGCCAAGGGATTTTATAAGTCCACCAACGGCGGCAGCAGTTGGTATGAATCAAACCACGGAATTATGATTTCCGCTGCTCCTGCCCTGATTTGCGCATCATCCGCGCCGGCCACTTTGTATACCGAGTACGAAGGAGTGGGCGTCTTTCGAAGCACCGACAACGGCACGACTTGGACAAAATTACCCACGCCCCTGGAATGCGGTTCAATTTGTGAATTTGCTGTCCACCGGACAAACCCGAATAACATCCTCGGTCTGGAAGGATTAGGCTGAGGCAATGCCGAGCTCTTCAAGAGCACAGACGGCGGGTCCGTCTGGACAACCGTGGACAACTATTATGGTGATGGCGGCGCCCTGATTCAGGATCCGATCAATGCTTTGATATATTACAGCGGTGGCACCGTCGTTTCTGGTTCCTACTCGGTGATGAGCGTGTCAAAGTCCACTGACGGCGGCACGACCTGGCCCTATCGTTACCACCTAACCACGAGTTATGGTTTATGCTATGCCCTGGCCGTTGATCCCACCACCAACAACATTGTTTACGCCGGCGGGGATGGCGGTTTGTTCAAAAGTACCAATGCGGGTGCAAACTGGGCATCCGCGGCCAGCGGTCTCTCGGGCATCGTTTATGATATAAAAATCAATCCGCAGAACACCAATCTGATTTATGCCGGCACCAGCAGCAGTGTTTTTAGATCCACTGATGCCGGCGCCAACTGGACCGATGTTGGCTGCGACAGCGTCACGGCCTTGCTGATCAACGCCGCTCATCCGGATACAATCTACGCCGCGACCGGCTACGGTGTCTTCATGAGCACAAACGCCGGTACTACCTGGAGCCCGATGAACAGCGGTTTGAACACCTTGAAGATCAAAGCCCTGACTGCTAACCCCGGTAATTACCTGTTTTGCGGAACCGACGCGGGTGCCTACCGCTGGCCCATGGCCGTGACGATTGAGGAATGCCCGAATAATACCCGGGTCCGGCTAAACCTGGAAGTATATCCGAATCCCTTCCGGAAAACCGCGTGCATCAGTGCCGGTTGCACGGCCAAGAACCTGCAGTTGCAAATCTTCGACCTGACCGGCCGGTTAGTTTTATCTCGAACCCTATGCTCGACGCCTTTCGCTTACTATTGGAATGGA
>CBFGIH010000031.1:0-11127 GCA_965648775.1 Caldifarciminota bacterium
AAAACCTCCGTCAGGGCAGGGTCGCGGATGTCGCCTTCGATGAACCGCACGCGGGGATTGAGATTGGCCCGGTCTCCGGTGCTGAGATTATCCAAGACGGTGACTTCGTGACCCGCCTGGACATATGCATCCGCGATATGGGAACCAATGAAACCCGCGCCGCCGGTCACCAGGATTCTCATGGTCAACCTCCCGGTCCAATTTTTCCCAGCATCAACCTCATCATGGTAAGATTATATTCATAAAGGCCCGATAGTCAACCAGCCCCGGCTTAAATCCATCGGATTGACGCTGATTTATTTTTGTATACAATCTGTTATTAAAATATTTAACCGCGGAGTGGAAATGATTAAGACCGGAAGAAAACTCATCACCTTTTTTTTGTTTGTTAGCGCCGCGATCAATGGACAGATGGTGAAGGATTCAGATGTTCTTTCGCGAATTATCGAAGTTGATTCCGCCGGCCAGAGATGCATCATCGATCGTGGCTTAGTTGACGGTCTGATCCCCGGCACGTCCGGTTTGATCTATGAAAACCGGGGTAACGAATCAATCGCCGATATCGAATGGGCCATGGCCATTGCCCGGGGGCAGGTGGCACAGATTGATTCCTATCAAACGGTTCTTTATTTAACCGATATCAAATCGCCGGTCAAAATCGGCGATTGTTTTTCGGGCAGCTATGAAACCGAGGCGGAAACCATCAATCGCCCTCTCTACCGTCTTGCTGCCTATGATATCAATTTCACGGATCTGGATGATGACAAACCCTTGTTCACCTATGCGGCATTACGCCGGGATCGCGACGGCCGGCAGACCCGGAAAGCCATAGATCGGTTGGTGGCGGAGATAAAAAGCCATGCCGACCTTGCCGCTGATGTTCATGAAGGTCTGATCCGGGGCGGCATGTTTGACGGCCGCACCCTCACCGAGGCCTTTGCCGAGGTAACGCGCGATCAGGTTGAAACCTTCCTTGAATTCGTTTATTACTTTCCCGGTAAATATCTCCTTAACACTTATCATCTCGTAGACGTCTACGGCACCTGGATCATCAATGCCACGCCGACGGCGGAAGATAAAAAAACCCAGGACCGCGCCGCCGGGATGCTCAAGGAAGTACAGACCATGGTCGATGCGGGCCAGTACGAACAAGCCATGACTCGGGTCCAGGAAGCGCTGCGGATTAAACCCGATTACGATCTGGCAAGAAAATACCTTGAAAAACTCGATGACATTCTGCGCAATCTTCGCATCCTGGCCGTTGATTCGGAAAATGTCAATGCCCGCATAATTTTGGGCCGCGGTCTTTATTACTTCAACCATGAAGCAGAAGCGGTTGAACAATTTCGCGCTGCGCTCCGGATGGGTTTCACCGCTGATGATGTTTACCTGTATCTTGGCTACGCGCTCACCAGTCTTGGCCAATATCGCGAAGCCATGACTGCCTTCCAGACCGTTCTGAACCATAATCCCCGGAATAAAAATGCGCTGAAATGGCTCCGGTTCGCCTCGGCCAAACACCTGCTTGGGCAAACCGATGACGCCGAATCCCATATCGCGATCGGTGGCATCAAATACGATGAAGGCAACTATGATGAAGCCATTCAGGAATACGAAAAGATTTTGCAGCAGGATCCCGGTTCGGAACGAGTCCGGCAACTTATCCGCCGGGCGCAGCGCCGCCGGGATGCCGCCGATTTTCTGCGCTGGGCCAGGGAAAACTGGGCGGAACATAATTATGAAAAAGCCCGAGAGCGTTTTCTGCAGGCCTATGAAGCCTGCGCTGAAGCGGGCGATACTACCGGCATGATCGAAGTATTAGAAACCGAGGGCCTGGCACTTAAGGAAAGCCAGAGATACCGGGAAGCCCGGGATGTCCTGAAAACCATCATCAGCTTGCAACCCGCTTATCTCGACGCCTATGTTGAAATCGGCCGGGTATACTCCAACATGGAACAAAAAGACAGCGCCCTGATCTGGCTTCAAAAAGCCCTGACCATTGATTCGCTCAGTGCCTGGACGCACAACATATACGGTTTTCTGCTTTCCGCATTGGGCCGATATCAGGAAGCTCTGGTTCATCTGCGCCGCGCCGCGGAACTGGATACGACCTACGCCTATCCTCATTATCATATCGGCGTGACCTATGTCCGGATGGGCATGTACCCGCAGGCCATCGCCGCCTTCCGCAAGGAATTGACGATCGACCCGGATGACCGCGATGCGCGTGATGAACTTTCATATCTACGGGTCCTGCAGATTTGCGACAGCCTGCTGGCGGCGGGCAGCGCCGCGGAAAAAATTCCCTTGCGCCAGGCCCGCGCTCTTTACAATCTTGGTCGTTACGAGCTGGCACACAAAGCGGCGCAGGAAGCAGTAAAACGCATGCCGGACAATGCCGAGGCCTGGCGGTATCTGGGTTATATTCTTTGTCAATCCCGCCGTTACCAGGAAGCCGAAACCGCGCTGCGCCGGGCAGCCGATCTTGCACCAGAGAATACCAATGTCCTCAACTGGCTCAAATACAGCCGCGCCCGCGCCTTGCTCGCCCAGAATCCGGAACATCCCGAGGGACTTTTTCTGCAGGGCGAATCCGACCTTTATGACTCGTCCTATGAAGATGCCATCAGCAATTTCACCAAGGCTCTGATTGCGGGCTACGATTCGTCATTGATCCGCGGAAAAATCGCCATGGCCGAAAAAGGATTAAAGGCCCAGCGGTTGAAAGAAAAAGGGGATTATTTTTATAATCATGGCGACTATGAAAGCGCCACGCCCGATTACGAACAGGCCTTGATTATTTATCGCGAACTCAATAACCGCAGCGACGAGTCATGGCTTAATTACCTGCTCGGCTGGTGTTACTTTAACGCCAATGAATATGATAAAGCGTTTGCCAGCTTCAACGCCGGCGGCAAGATCGGCGCGGAAATCGGCGACCCATACAAGCGTGGACCATTTTTGTCAAATCTGGGGAATTATTACCTGACGGCGGCGGGCGATTTCGACAAGGCGCGCGACCACTTCCAGCAGGCCCTTGACTGGTACCGGGAAATTGACGATTTTGATGGTCAGTTCCGCGCTCTATTCCAGATCGCCAGTCTTCATTCGCAGCTGGGCGAGTACCGGGCCGCGGAGGAGGTCTATCAGGAAATCCTGGCGATTCACGAATCCCTGGCCGACGACAAAGGCACAGGAGCCGTTTACAACAACCTGGCCGGCATTTACCTGAATCAGGATGATTATTCCACCGCCATCCCCTATTCTCAAAAGGCGCTCGAAATTGGTCAGCGGCGAAAAGATGCCGTCATCGAAATGAACGCGCTCAGCAACCTCGCGTCGGCTTACAATGATCTGGGCGATACCACCCGGGCGCTTTTTTATGGACGCGAATACCTCAAAACCGCCACCGGCTTTGGTTCGGATTGGGCACGGGCCAGCGCCAACAATCAAATCGGATTAGTGTACTACAATATCATCCGTGATTACCGCCAGGCCCTCGGCTACTTTGAAAAATGCCGGGCTATCGGGCAGATTCTGGGCAACAAAATGCTGGAAGGAGTCGGCGCCAGCAATGTCGGCCGCTGCTTCGCCCAGCTGGGTGATTATAAGAAAGCGGTTGAATTCCAGCAACGCGGCCTGGACCTCGTGCGGGCAGCTAAGAGCCGCTACGCCGAAACCCAGGGGCTCAAGGAATTCGGACAGACCTATCTGAGCATGAAAAAGATCGACCAGGCCCGGATATCTTTTCAACAGGGCCTGACCGCGGCTCGGCAGATGTCCATGCCGGGCATCGAGTGGGAATGTCTTTATTATCTGGGACAGATCCACGAAATTCGTAATCAGCCGGACTCAGCGATCATTTATTATCAGACCGCGGCCAAGGTTCTCCTGGGCATCCGACAAAGGATCATGCAGGAAGAAGCGGAAAAGGGCTTCATGGCTTACGGTGAAAAGCAGGACGTGTACCGGCGGCTGATCGAACTGCTGATCAAACAGGGCCGGCCGGATGAAGCTATTGAATACCTGGAGCAAAGCAAATCCAAGATGATCCAGGAGTCGTTCGGCAACCTCAAACCGCAAGTCAATGATGAAAAAATAAATCAGGATCTGGCGCGCATTGACGACGCCCGCTTCAAAAAAGAAGCCCTGGAAAAACAGCTTCAGGAAGAAAAAGCCAAACCGCTGCCAGAGCAGAACATGGTTCGGATTGAAAATATCAGCACCACCCTGGCGCAGACCGAAAGCGAGTTCAATAAACTAATGTTTGAACTGCAGACCACAAATGAAAACATTTTTAATTTCATCACCATCAATCCGTTCAGCCTGGGCGACGTTCAAGAGGGATTACCCGAGGAGGCTGTCCTTCTGGAATATTTCCTGACCGCGGATCGGCTTTATATTTTCGTGATCCAACGGGGAAGAAAATTCCGGGTTGAAGAAGTCAAAGTCGGATCGCAGGAATTAGAGGCGTTGGTTGATTATTACCTGGGTTTGATAAAAAACATCGACACCAAAGCTGACGAAGATCTGATGACCAGCGGACGCAAACTGTACGATTACCTGATCCGGCCAGTCGCAGCCGAGATTACGCCCAAGAACGTGGTGATCATCGTGCCGTTCGGCATACTTTATTATCTGCCGTTTCACGCTCTCATCCGCAACGATGATAAAACCGGCGGCGAGTATTTCATCCAATGGAAAAAAATCGTTTACCTCACGTCCTCCACCTGGCTGGACATCATGAAAAAAATGAAAACCCGGAAGGTTGAATCTCTTTTTGCCTACGCCGATCCCGACGGCTCCCTGCCCGGCGCCCAGCAAGAAGTAAAAGTACTTAAGGACAGCATCTTCACCCGGGCCGAGGTTTTCACTCTCAGCGAAGCGACCAAGAACCGGTTTTTATCCGAAGCCAAGAATTTCAATATTGTCCACCTGGCCACGCATGGTTACCTGGAACCGGATCCCCTGAAATCATATATCCTGATGGCCGGACCCGACGACCGTTTAACCCTGCTTGATATTGCCGGCTACACCGCGCTCCGGGATAACACCTTCCTGGTTTTTTTATCGGCGTGTGAAACTGCAGTGGAAAAAGGCAGATCCAATGGCCGTGAATTGATGAGTCTGGCCAAGGCCTTCACCACTGCCGGCCCACCTTCGCTCATCGCCACCCTGTGGAAGATTCCGGATATTTCCACTTCACAGCTGGTCACGATTTTTTATAATGAATTAAAGAAAAAAAAGGCCGTGGCTGATGCCCTGCGGGACGCCCAGCTGGCAGTCATCGCCAACGAAAAGTATCGTCACCCATATTACTGGGCCGGCTTCCTCCTGTTTGGGGACTACCGTTAGACAGGCTAGCTGGCGATCCTGATCACCCGATAATCTGATACGCTCTTCTTCGCTCAGTACAGCAAATTATCGATCCGGGTATTTTCCGGCGAATCCACGGTAAAGGAAATAATAACCTTGAACTCCGCAGCCGGTTTGACAGTTGTCTTCCATGTGTAAAGGCCAAGATCCCGGTTCTCTTCATCGGGCCTGATGTCAAACTTGACATCGCTCACCTTAAGATCCGAACTCTGACTGACCGGCACCTGATCGACCAGGGTAATGTCAATATCCTGATTATGAAAATTCTTGACGGTGTTCTCGTAAGTTAATTCGTAACGAGTCGTATTCTTGAAGAGACCACCCCGGCTAATCCGGGATTTCTTGAGTTCCCGCTTGACCTTGACCCGATCGTCAACGCCAAAAGAAGCGGTCAAGGATTCATCCGGCGCAATATTAGGAAAAGAGATCTTGCCGGTGAAATCGTCACCGACATAAGTGTTGCCATTGCCGGCCAGGAATAGGTAATCGGACGAATTGTCGCTGCGGCCGGTCAAGTAGGCCATCGGTTCCAGCCGGGGTACGGTGTAGTAACGGAATTGAGCATTGAACGACAATTCTGCGATTGGAATCTTTTTCTCCGCTTCGCCGCTTTTGATGGTGTAACGCTCCGGTAAAGGGTACCAGATCGCAATGCCGGTTTCCACGGCGGGCGCGGCGGCAATGGTCTGCGACGTGACGATCGGTGCCGGCGGCACGGCTTTTACCTCCATGGCCCGGCCGCTGTAGTCCCGCTCATAATCTTCGCTTTCTGGAGAATACACGCTGATATACCAAGGCGACGGTGTCGGCGCGGAACCGCCGTACGCCGGCTGGGCCGTGGATAGAACCAGGCGGACATTATCCCAATCCTCGCCGGTCCGCTGGCTGATCTTGCTGAAGTAAGTCAGGCCGACCGCGCGTCGGGCGGGATCCGCGCGCAGTTCGTAATATGTGTGCCAGCTCGCACCCCACAGCACATAGGTCAATTCCAGGTCATAATTCTGTCCGCTTATGGGTTGAACATCCATTACCACCTGTTTTTTATTATCAAAGTACGCTCGCTTATCCGCGAGTTCGGATCTGAGCGCGTCGATTTTGGTTTTTAGATCGACGCGCAGACGTTCGATCTCCGCCGCCCGGCGTTTGACCTTGAACATTTCGTCCGACATGAAGACCAGCCCCTGGCGCCAGGCATCTGGCGCGATCCGACCGGTGTAAACCTCTTTGGAAATCGCATCCGGCGCGCCGACCGTGATGGACAGCAGAAATTTTTCCTTGCTGACCAGCACCATGCTTTCATCGGCTAAATTCCGGTCTTCTATTTCCAGATTCTTGATTTTTTGCTCAAGCTCCTTTATTTGCGGCTGAGGCACTAGGCCGTAACCTTTGATAACTTGGACTTCGCCGATGCGCAGTCCTGTGGCCTTGACCTTGACCGAAGCGTCGTCAATCCCGCCAGGCAGGTCAGGAAAAACCAGGGTCGTGGCGCGGTCAAGGTAAACGGATGCAGCGCGGCAAACCAGGGCGCGGTCCTGGTACACAATCACCGAATCAATACGAGAATTCACATCCACCGCGAGCATAAACAGCCAAAAAACCATAAGCTCCTCCTTGCTATAAATTTAACCATAATCGGGATGAAGTCAACCTAAAACCATCACCCCTCTCCGGTGAAGGAAGAGGGGTGATGGCGAACTGAATGAAACTAAGGCAATCCAACGCTCATCTCAAATGGCTGTGCTACCGCTTCGTCCGCGGTGTTGTAATATTCATAAACCCGTGACTGGCGGACCTGGGCCTTAATGGGATATTTTGCCTTCAATTGGTATGCAAGTTTAACCGGCGCGTCCGAAGCCACTTCTTCGAGGTAAATGATAATCTGACGAGGGGTTACCGTGTACTTCTGAATCTTCTTACCCACGTACTCATCCAGGGTCGGGGTTTGCACTTCAAAGCCCGGCGGAATGCCCAGATCGACCATTACCATCTGCGCCTTGCCCGGTTTGTTGAGCCGGATGGATACATTGACGCCGACCAGGTCATTGACGGCGAGATTGGTCCGATCGTACTTGACCGTAATGTCAAACGGCGGGATCGCGGGTTTGGGCAGGATCTTCCAGGGCAGGTAGTAGGTGCTGGTGAGTTCATAAAGAAAATTGCCTTCACCTTTGACTATGATTTCCACCGAGTTCTTGTTGTTCAGGCCGTCGCCGAGATCAATTTGTTGCATGACATCGGCGTTAGTCCGGTCAACTTTGATCTGGCGAATTTGCTTGCCGTTTAACATCACGGTGATTTCGGCATTCGCGTCCTCGGATGTGCCGCCCAGCGCGGCGACCATCGCTCGCAGGGCAATGATCGTACCCTGCGTCGTGGGCCACATGCCCGATGCCTCCTTGGAACGAATCAAGTAGGTCAGGCCCTTGGTGACCACATCCGCGAATTTGCCAGATTTGATCAGGGCGTAAACCGCCAGGCCGCTTGCCTCGACAGCGGCACCGTCGCCCCGGGACCAGGTCACGGTCGGCAACCCCGATTCCCAGAACATCGCGCCGTCCTTTTCCTTGGCCATGCCGATTAAGGTTTTTAAAACCTCCATGGTTGCTTCGGATTTGGGATCATTGGCGACGAAGGCATTGGCAACCAGCGCCATGATATAGGCATCCTTGGAAGCGCTGGCGAGGTTTTTCTTTAAATAATCCAAACCCCGGCTGGTCTCGGCACCTCTGAAACCGGCTTCGCCGAGTGCCCAGCAGATGTAAGCGGTGGGCATAATTTCGTTGTGCTGAATGCGACCCCACGACTCTTCATGCAGGTAAGCGGGATCCGGTGACCAGAAGCCGTCCTTGTTTTGTTGGTTCTTCAACCATTGAGCGGTCCGCTCGATGACCCGCTCATCAATCTCATGCACGCGGGCCATGTTGACGAATTCCATTAAACCATACGCGGTGAGAACCTTATTGGCTGGGGCTTCGCCGAACCAGGAAAATCCACCGCCCTTGACTTCAAAAGAAACCAGGCGCTGCCAACCGATGCTGATATACTCTTCCGCCTTCATTTCGGTTTCTGGTTTGACCTGTCCGGACTGACGCAGGTAGTCAAGGATCAGGATGTTCGGATATGTGACCGATGAGGTCTGTTCAAAGCAGCCGTAGGGCATGCCCAGCATCTTTTCCAGCCCTTCCACGACCTGGGAATAAATTCCCGGAAAAATGCGCAGGGTTAATCCATTGGCGTCCTTGATCGCTTCCGCCGGGAAGGTTACGGTCTTGCTCACGGTTCCTTCCAACCGGTCCGAGATCACTGCATCAAACCGCTTGCCGTTGGGCACGATCTCAATTGACCGTTTGATCGCGTCGGACTTCACCTCGCCGTAAGCCTTGACGAGGATCGAATGATAACCGATCTTCTTGACTCGGATGGGGAAATACGCGACTGAAACCTCGTCTTTTTGCAGGGTCCGCTCGATTTCCGGCAAATCCAGGACGTCAAACCAGTCCTCGCTTTGCAGCGCGAGCCGGATCTTCTGGTTCCGGGGCAGGTAATTGTACAGAGCAACCGGGATAGATATTTCATCGCCTTCAGTCAGGGAAACCGGCAGGTCGATGTCGACGAAAAAATCCTGAAAGACCTTGATCTGTGAAAGGGTTGAACCAAGTTCACCGCCGGCGCTGGACGCGGAGGCCGTCACCCGCCAGGTCGTGATTGCATCTGGCATGGTCACCGTCAGCGTCGCCCGGCCGCTGCGGTCCGTGATCAGAGCTGGTTCAAAGATGAAGGTCTCGGGAAAAAACTCGCGGACGCGCGGTTCATCCGGACGACCACCGTTTTTGCCACCGCCGTTGCCGGTTTTGGGCGCCGCTGACGGCACGGCCACTTTCATGGCTCCGCCGACGGCACGGGGCGCGATCATGACCGCTTCATCCACAACCATGTCTTTATCCCATCTCCGGCCCCAGCCCCATTCACTGATGTCGTCATCATTGTCAAACGCACCGTCCGGCCCGGCCGAGACAACGGTGAAAGAATAAAAATAATCCTGACCCTCGGCGGGCGTGATCCGATATTTCCGGGCCCAGGGATCAACCAGCAGTCGGCGTTCCAGAAAACCTTCGGCGATCAGCGTGTCCAGAGCGCCCGCATTGGGCGGATACCGATTATGCTGGGCGTAGTATTTGTTGACCGCCTCCCAGATTTTGTTTCGTACTTCGTTGAGCTGGTTGTAAAACGCACGCTGGATTTTGTCGTTGATTTCGCTGGGCGTCGTGTAATTGACTGTGAATGGTTCCCTGGGCGTCAGGGTGGAAAACATGACATTCTCGGCCCGGGCGTCAATCAGTGGTTTGCGCACGATATTTACCGGCTCAAAACCGTGGATTTCGTAGCGCGGTTCCAGGATTTCTTTTTCCAGAGTGAAATACACTTTTTCCAGGCCGGGTTGGAGTTCAGAAACGGCAAACACCGCCTCGTCCACGATGGCGACGCAAAGGGCAGCAACCCGCGGACGGCCGCCGGGATCCGTGACCACGAACGTGATATTGCCGTCTGCTCCGGGCAGGTAAGTGGCTTGATCCGGCACGATGCTGATGTTCAAATCATTGGCGGCGTGCACATAGCTGAACCTCGTATCCCGGACAATATCACCGGCCGGCGTCACCAGATAGGCGTGCAGCCAGATCGATCCGGCGAGTTCCGGCGTCAGGCGCAGCGTGTAATGGCCCTGACCATTGGTGATTTCAACCGACCTGGTGGCGAAAGTCTGGTTATCCTTGATGACATCAAGGTAGATGCGGCCCGCTTTTTTTGTGGTGATGAAAGTCAGATCCACATTATCGCCGACCTTAAAAATGCCGCGCGGCATTTTGACAATGATCTGATCTCGGTCCACATCCAAGGCAAATTCTTTTTCCAGCCTGGTGCTCTGACCCTGGTTATCCCGCGCCTTGATTTCAATCCGGGCATAGTTATCCGACGGCGTATATAGAAACTCGGCGATGCCATAGGCATCGGTCCGGCCGTTCAGCGTTATACCGTTAATTGTCATCTGGATGTCCGCCGCGCAGGGACTACCGTCCGGGTAATTGGCCAGGACGTAAAGCCGGTTCTCGAGCTTGGGCTTGAGCGTGCCGCCTTCCGGCACCACGGTCAAACTGATCAAATCCCGAACCACCTTTTTCTTTAAGGAAATTTTTTCGCTGTGATTGGCGTTGTCGATGACCTCGAGGTCGAGCCGGATAAAGGCGTCGCCTTTTTCCAGGGGTTCACCCACGAAATACTCCGGCAGATTATAAACAAAATGATACACGCCGTTTTGATCGGTCTTGCCTTCAATGACCGCCTCTTGCTGGAACCCGATGTCGAATCGATAAGCGGTGACCTTGACGTTCCCGGCAGCGACCGGTTTACCAAAAAAGTAATTAGCGTTCAAGGTGCCTTCCAGTTTTTCGCCCGGTTTGTAAAACTCGCGATCCGTGCTCAGCTCCAGTTTAAACTTCGGCAGGACATACTTATCGACCCTGACCGTCTTTTCCACCTTTTCTCCGTCTAAAATCACCCGGATCGTATAAGTGCCGAAATTTAACTCTTCGGCCAAAAGAAAAGGCGCATAGCCGACCCCGAATTCATCGGTCTTGATGGTTTTCTTGAAAACCTTGTTACCCTTGCTATCTTCCACCTCGAAAACTGCTTCCCGGCCACTGACCGCGGAAAGATCTGGTTTGTGCAGGGATAAAGAACGGATATGGATTGTTT
>CBFGIH010000032.1:0-4486 GCA_965648775.1 Caldifarciminota bacterium
AAGCATATTGTCTTTTTATCTATCAAAGATGATATTTTAAAAAACATATCTATAAGTTATCAATTAAAACTTTATCTTATTGATGTTGGATATCGGTGGAAAAACTATTTTTTACTGAACCACAAAAATCTCCGCGTAGCGGACGCCGGCGAGTTCGATCGGATTGGCGATGAGCATGACCTCCATCTCGTTGCCCAAATTATCCAGGACCCGGGTTTTAAAACCGGCCGGCGAAGGTTCTTCGATTTGTTTGAAAATGCCGCTGATCGTTTCTTCACGGACCGCGGGCGCAAAAAGATTTTCCAGGTCCATCTCGGACATGGACTCGGCATCTCGGCCGAAAAACTCAATCGCCCGGGCATTGGCTTCTATGACCTGCATGTCATCGGTGTTCACGAGCAGAATCGGCACGGCGGCTTCCGTGAACATTCGCTCGTAGCGGGCCATGGTCTGGGCTTCCTGTTCGGTATTGGTAATCGGCTTCTGTAAAAAATGAACGAGCCCGCCGCCGGACACGAAGACCTGCGGATAGACATTGCAGGTGAGTCGTTCTTTCAGGCCCTTGAACAGAATGGTGGCTGATGACGGTTCGCCGGAATCCCGCGCGCGTTTGCTGGGCGAATCATCCGGCATGGTTGCTGTATGGAAGAAAACTTCGTGGAATTTATGACCAACGACATCATTGATGCCCCGACCCAGCCGTCGGAAAGTGGCCAGGTTGGCACGAAGAATCACGTAATCAAAATCAGTCACCACGATGGGATCTTCAATCGCGTCCACCGTGCCTTCCCACTGCTTCTTGGCCGCGGTGATCGCCAGCAGCAGGCGCCGGTTTTCCCGAACCAGTTCAATGCGGGTCATCAGATAGTCAACCATGCTGCTAACCTTGACTGGCGTCGTCGGCAAAACCAGAAAACCGCAGACCTCCTGCCGCTCGGATTTGGTGACGATGTCCGGGATATGATGGTTCGTGATCGCCACAAGTTCAATCTCGGGCAGATGCTTTTGGGCTTCACTGCAGATCCGGGCAAAAGGCAGTTTAGGTATTCGGACATCGATGAAGATGATATCCCAGGGCTCTTTTTTCAATAGGCTTAAATATTCTTCAATGTGCCCGGCCACCTGGCACGAATGATCGGCTTTGTCAAATACCCCCTGGAACAACTTTATTATTTCCTGATCCTGCGCAAAAATGAGTATTTTCCCCTTCATTTTATCCTCCCTCGAACGGGTTAATTGCATTATTTTTCGTGAGTTCGGACCGTAAAGAAGATAAAACATCGTTTGCGAACAGGCTACCGCCCTTGTCAGTTACATGAAACTGACCGGTTAAAAATAAGCGCGTATTTGTCCAAAAAGTTGATATAATATTATATAGAGATCGGCGGCGCTGTCAACACCTCCTGGTCGATCAGCAACTGAGGCATATAGGCCGGGTTGGTGATATTATTGATTTTTATTATTAATTATGTATACTCTTAATTACGGAGGTTTCATGATTGAGACAAGAAATTTCATTTCCGACATAAAGCCCTATAAACCCGGTAAACCAATTGAAGAAGTCGCGCGGGAACTGGGCTTGACCGGCGAGATTATTAAACTTGCGTCCAATGAAAATCCTTACGGCCCCTCGCCCCGGGCGGTCCGAGCGATCAAGGAAAAAATCAAGACCACCAATCTTTACCCCGACGATAATTGTTTTTATTTGAAAAAGAAACTTTGCGATAAGTTCCAGCAGCCGACGGAAAATCTGATCATCGGCAATGGCTCGGTCGAGCTGATTGAAATGCTGTTCAAGGCGTATGTCAATCCGGGTGATGAAATCGTGATGAGCGAACCTTCATTCATTATGTATAAAATCGCCTGCCAGATCTACGGCGGCCGACGGATTGCCATTCCCCTGATTGATTATCGCCATAATGTGCCCGCGCTGCGCCAGGCGGTGACCAGCAAGACAAAAATCATTATCCTTGACAATCCGATTAACCCCACTGGTACCATTATCACACGCGCCGAGTTTGACGAATTTATCAAAGCCATTCCCGGAAATATCATCGTCGTGCTTGACGAGGCCTACCGCCAGTACATTGACGACGAGGATTATCCCAACGGTCTTGATTACTTGCCCGTTCATCCCAACCTCATTGTTTTTCACACCTTTTCCAAAATCTACGGCCTGGCTGGTCTGCGCGTGGGTTATGGTTTTTCCAGCCCCGAAATTATCGGCAACATGGCCAAAGTCCGCCTGCCTTTCAATGTCAATCTTCTTTCTCAAATCGCTGCCTCGGCCGCGCTGGATGATACTGATTTTGTCCAGAAATGCTTCAAGAAAAACCTCACCGGCAAGAAATTTCTTTATCGCGAATTTCGAAAAATGAAATTAAAGTTCGTCAAATCCTGGGGCAATTTCATTCTTGTTGATTTCCATCGGGATGCCCGTGAGATTTTTGAAGCCGGCCAGAAAAAGGGTGTGATTCTGCGCACGGTTTACGAATATAACCTGCCCACCTGCCTGCGCATCACGGTCGGCACGCCGGAACAAAATCGAAAACTGGTGGAAACCTTGAAGGAGCTGCTATGAAAAACTTTGATGAACTCATTAAATTGGCGAAGACCAAAGGCCAGAAACGCTGCGTGGTAATCAAGGCCGAAGACGACGCAGTACTGGAGGGAATTCGCCTGGCGATGGAGCAACAACTGATCACGCCGGTCTTAATCGGCGACCAGCAGGCGATCGCGGCGGCGGCGGATAAAGCAAAACTCGACCTGGGATCCATTGAGGTTCACAACCTGCCCGATGAAAAAGAAGCAATAAAAAAGGGGATTGAAATCATCAAGAGCCAGGGTGATTTCTTAATGAAAGGGCAATTGTCAACCTCTGCTTTTCTGAAAGGCGTGCTGGACCGGGACTACGGCCTGCGCACCGGCAAGATCCTCAGCCACATCGCGGTCCTGCAGGTTCCGGCTTATCATAAACTGCTTTTCATGTCCGACGGCGGCATGAATCCTAAACTCGATCTCAACATCCGTCTCGACATCATCCGCAACGCCCTTGCCATCATGAAATCGTTGGGCATCAATCGACCGCGTATCGCGCTGGTTGCCGCCAGCGAAACGGTCAATCCGGATATGCCGGAAACCATGGATGCGACGCAGATCGTCGAGCAGTACAAGAAGGGTGAAATTCCGGATTGCGTGATTGAGGGACCGTTTGGTTTTGATGTTGCCATTTCGCGGTCAGCGGCTCAGCATAAGAAACTGACCAGCGAAATCGCAGGCGAGGTTGACTTCATCGCTATGCCAAACATCAGTGCGGCTAATATCTGGGCAAAAGGCTTGGTTTACCTGGCGCAAGCCAAGATCGCCGGCATCGTCGCTGGCGCAGCCAAGCCCGTGATTATGCTTTCCCGGGCCGACGAGCCGGCAACCAAACTTTATTCGATCGCTCTCGGTATCGCAACATCTTAGCCGTCGGTTTGACCCCCGGCATAGCCCCTGCCGGGTCCAGAAACATCGGCCGGAAATGGTCAATGGGAACAGCGATGGTTTTTTGGGCACTGCTTAATGACCTCTGCCTGCTGACCGTTTGTTATGTTTTTTGATCTCACGCGCCTTGTCGCGACTTTAAACCGCCAACGCCAGATAAATGTCAGCGGCCTGACCGGTTCTTCCCTGTCTGCCTTCTTGTACGATCTCAACCAGTTCATTAAACCCATCGTGCTCCTGGTTCCGGGTGACACGTTCGAGCACCTGGCAGAGCAATTACCAGCGCTGAATCTTCGGGCAGTGCGAATTGATCATCGCTGTCCTTTTTTCATGCCAGCGGATATTTTTCTCGCGGCGCCGGAATTTTTTAATGAGAAAATAATGGTCAAGGAAGAGGTCGTTTTTTCGGTGGGCCAGCCGGTAGACCTGGTTACGAGCGTCAAGATCTCTGCCGTGAACCTGGTGAGTTCTCAATCCGGGGCGGCATCATTGATATCGCCGGGCATGATTTGGAACCGGTTCGGATTGAATTGTTCGGCGACGCGGTTGAATCCATCCGTCAATTTAACCTCCAGACCCAGCGCTCGGTCCTGCCGCTGGAACGTTTCTCTTTGTTTCTGGCAAATCCCAATCAGCCGGCGGCTCTGCCTGACTTGTTGCCGCCGGAGAGTGTGATGGTCAGTGAGCAAGAAACGGATGCGAGGTTCAAAACCATTCTGTTAAAAAACTGCCGATTACCCGGCCGGAGCGTGGCGGGCAAAGCGGGCGAGCAAATTGCCGGCAGTGAGTTTTCTTTCAAAATATCGTCACCGCGGTTGTACTTTGGGGATCTCAAGGCATTGCGGCAGGACCTGGCACGCGGCGACTACCACTATGTTTTCCTGGTTAATCAGTCCAGCCGGGCAGAACGGATAAAAACGCTTTTACCGGACATCGAATTCCGGACTGCCGGGTTGACCGAAGGTTTTATCGATGAAGACCGGCGCACGGTCTATCTTAC
>CBFGIH010000032.1:4496-11095 GCA_965648775.1 Caldifarciminota bacterium
GGTCTGGGGTGAAATCCGGCGCCGACCCGAGCGTTTCCGTGGTCTGTACATTGATGATCTCAAGGGTTTGAAAGATATGGATTTCGTCGTGCACAGCGATTTCGGTATCGGCCAGTTCCGGGGTTTGTGCGTAATGGAATTTGAGGGTAAAAAAATCGAATGCCTGCGCCTGGACTATGCAGAAGGCGGTAAGGTCTTTCTGCCCGTGGAACGGATCAATCTTCTGGAACGATATGTCGGCGCCACTGACCATTCACCCCGTCTCTCCCGGCTCGGCAGCGAAATCTGGCTCAAGACCAAGAAAAAGGTCAAACGGGCGACGGAAAAACTCGCTTTTGATCTTATCCAGTTATACACGCGGCGGCTGCAGGCAAGCGGCATCGCCTTTGCTCCAGACGGACCGGAAATGGCCGCCCTGGAAGCGGCTTTTCCTTACGATGAGACCGAAGATCAGATCAAGGCGATCAATGATGTCAAACGCGACATGGAAGCTAACCGGCCCCAGGAACGTCTGATCTGCGGCGATGTCGGATACGGCAAGACCGAAATCGCTCTGCGTGCCGCATTCAAGGCCGCCCTGAGCGGTTACCAGGTCGCCCTGCTCTGCCCCACCACCCTGCTGGCGTTCCAGCATTACCAGACGTTCAGAAACCGATTGGCCGACTTTCCGGTCCGGGTCGAGATGGTTTCGCGCTTCCGTTCCCGGGAAGATCTAAAAATGATCCTGCAGGATCTGGCGCGGAAACGAATTGAAATCGTGATCGGCACCCAGCGTCTGCTCCAACCGGATGTTGAGATTCCCAATCTGGGATTGCTCATTATTGACGAGGAACAGCGCTTCGGGGTGATGCAGAAAGAAAAGTTCAAGCACTGGCGTCCCGGCATTGATATCATCTATCTCACGGCTACGCCGACCTTGTATATGGCCCTGACCGGCATCAAGGACATATCCAATATCCACACCCCGCCGGCCGGCCGCCGGGACATTGAAACCCGCATTATGTTCTGGGACGATGAAGAAATCCAGCGCATCATCAATCACGAAATTAACCGTGGCGGTCAGGTTTTCTTCGTCCATAACCGCATCCAGTCGCTGGATATAATCCGCTCGCGGCTCGCGCACCTCCTGCCGGGCACTCCCCTTGCCGTGATACACGGTCGAATGAGACCCGCGGTCAGCGAGCGCCGCATGCTGGATTTTCTGGCCGGCCGTTTCCCGCTGCTTTTATCCACCGCCATCGTGGAATCAGGTCTGGACATGCCGCGCGTGAACACGATTATCGTCAACGACGCGCACCAGTTTGGACTGGCCGACCTGCACCAGCTCCGGGGCCGCGTGGGCCGCAGCGCCCAGCAGGCTTACGCATATTTCATCGTGCCGGAAGCGCGGCGGCTGACCGAAACCGCGCATCAGCGCCTCAGCGCGCTCAATTCCTATGCGGCCTTGGGATCTGGTTTCCGGCTCGCCATACGGGACATGGAAATCCGGGGGATCGGCGATCTCCTGGGACGCGAGCAATCTGGTGCCCTGGATTCGGTCGGATACCATCACTACCTCAAAATCCTCTCCGCATCGGTCAATGAATTACGTGGTGTCAGAACCACCCTGGAACCGGTGTTGTCTCTAAAAATCGAGGCCTATATCCCATCCACCTACATTGAGAGCGCTTATGAACGGACCGCCCTCTACAAACGGTTGCTGGACATCGAATCCCGCTATGAAATGGAAACAATCCAGGCCGAGATCAAAGACCGATTCGGCCGGTATCCACCCGAAGTTGAAAATCTGCTCCGGTTGTCCGCAATCCGACTCCGCGCCCGGGAGCTCGGCGCGACCGAGGTTATTCAACGCGGCGACCGGATTGTTTTTATTAAAGGAACTGAAACACTGGAACAAGTGCCTTTTGAGGCCCGATCATCATCGGAGCGATAAAAACATCCCCTCCCATAAATATAATCATTATTGATGGGATTAAACAAATGTCGTTCTAAATAAACTTAACCGGTCAAACAAACCTAACCGAGCCAAAAAAATTTACATAAAAGAATATTCTATGTCTTGCCGTGCCACGGGGTCGGGCATCAGTAAAAATTTTAATGCCTGCCGTCCCGTTTCCGGGACACCGATCCGCCTTATTTATTCTTCGCTTATATCCTTGGCAGCGGTCCGGCTCTTGGCAATGGCCCACATCGTGGCCGCTAAAAGAACGGCAATGATGACCCACGAGTACCAGCGCCGCAGATCCACGGTTACCAGCAAGGGCGCAATGAGCAGACTCACCAGGTTGACGACCTTGATCATTGGATTGAGCGCCGGGCCCGCCGTGTCCTTGAGCGGATCGCCGACCGTGTCACCGACAACCCCCGCCTTGTGCCGGTCGCAGCCCTTGCCGGTGTTGCATTTCAGATCGCGGGGTTCGTCTTCAATTGATTTCTTGGCGTTGTCCCAGGCACCGCCGCTGTTGGCCATGAAAACGGCCAGCAGCTGGCCGCTGAGAATCACGCCCGCCAGAAAGCCGCCCAGGGCTTCAACCTGCAGGACCATGCCGACGATGATCGGCATGAGAACCGCGATCGTGGCCAGCGGTACGAGTTCCCGCTGAGCCGAACGGGTTGAGATGCCGACGACCCGCGCGTAATCGGGTTTAACCTTGCCTTCCATGATGCCCGGAATGCGGAACTGCTTGCGCACTTCATCCACGATCTGACCGGCTGCGCGTGAAACGGCCCGGATCGAGAGAGCGCTGAACAACCAGGGCAGGGCACCGCCCAGCAAAAGGCCGACAAAAACTTTGGTGTCGGAGACGCGGATCGCAGAAATGATCTTGTCCGCGGCAAAGCCCAGCTGGACTTGAACCCGGCCGATGTCAGTGATGTAGGAAGAAAAAAGGCTGACCGCCGCGATGACGGCCG
The DNA here is from genome assembly GCA_965648775.1 of Caldifarciminota bacterium. Classification (GTDB taxonomy): domain Bacteria; phylum Hydrothermota; class Tepidihabitantia; order SM23-42; family JAOAFX01; genus CBFGIH01. The sequence continues at coordinate 7,410 of CBFGIH010000032.1, forward strand.
AGGCGATCGCCACTCCCTTGGTAATCGCCTTGGTCGTGTTGCCGACCGCGTCCAGATCCGCCATGATCTGCCTTGCCTTTTTCGTCTCCGGGTCATCCTGATCGTGCCAGGACATTTCAGCAATGCCGTTGGCGTTGTCGGAGATCGGTCCGTAGGAATCCATGGCCACGTTGTTGCCGGTGTGGCTGAGCATGCCGATGCCGATCATGGCCACCGCGTAAAGGACATAAGTCGGGTTGGGCGATCCGCCGTAAAGCAGGAGGGCGAAGACGAAAGAAATAACAATCACGAGCAGAGCCCAGACGCTCGACTCCATCCCCACGGACAGACCGCTGAGAATGGTTGTGGCCGGACCGGCTTTGGTGGACTTGACGATTTCCTTGACCGGTGTGTGCTTGGTGGCGGTGAAATATGAAGTTAAAGGGTTGAACGCCACCGCCAGGCCGACGCCAATGGTTGTGAGCATGGCCAGGCGCCAGTCGCCGGCATAAAAGATTGCAACCAGAAAAGACCAAAAAATGGTGTTGAAACTGGAAACCTCGTAAGAACGGAACATTGCCTCTTCGGCGTCGTGCGCTCGCAGGATCTTCAAGGGGAAGCGCTCCCAGATCGGCACCGTGAAAGTTCCCAGGATCGAACTGATGACGCCGATGCCCCGGATGATCAGCGGATACACAATCCATTTCAAACTGTGATTGGGATCAAGCTGGATCAGGGCCAGGCCGAGGATCAGGGCGGAAACAATGGTAACTTCATAACTCTCAAAAATATCTGCCGCCATGCCCGCGCAATCTCCCACATTGTCGCCGACCTGATCCGCGATGACCGCGGCATTGCGGGGGTCATCCTCAGGAATGTCTTTTTCCACCTTGCCCACAAGGTCAGCGCCCACGTCGGCCGCCTTGGTGTAGATGCCGCCGCCTACGCGCATGAACAGGGCGATCAGGGTGCCGCCGAAACCAAAACCCAGCAGGGCGTCGGGCGCGGCCTTGCCAAAGATAATGAAAATAACCGTACCGCCCAGCAGGCCCAGACCGTCGGTCAGCATGCCGGTGATCGTGCCGGCGTAATACGCGATGGAAAGCGACTCGTTGAAACTCCGACGGGCGGCCGAGCAGGCCCGGACATTGGCTTGAATCGCCATGCGCATGCCGAGCTGACCGACCAGCAGAGAAAAGGTTGCGCCGACAATGAAGGCCAACGTTCGACCGACAGCAATGACAATCTGCGCTGAGCCGCCGAACTCTTCAATCGCCTCCATGGTCGGCCGGGCAATGTAAACGCTGAAAAAAAGCGCCGCGCAGAGGAGGGCAATGATCGGCAAAATCGTTTTTAACTGCCGGCTGAGATAACTATCCGCGCCGATACGGATCGCGTTCCAGACCTCCTGCATTTTTGCCGTGCCCTTGTCCTTTTTTAGAACTGTGCCGCGCAAAAGCCAGGCGTACAAAAGGCTGATGAACGCGGTCACCAGCACGCCGACAATACCCCATTGTTCAAACGAGTTCAAACCATGACGCGACGCCAGACCAAAAATATTCATTTCAATACCTCCATTTTTATTTTTTGCCTGGATAAAAAACAAACTGGTTATCAGTATATATATAATGGAATAAAAGTCAATGAGCGTCTGCAATTCTGAAGCGAGATTTTCAACGCCAGACATACCCAGTTATCCCCCATTCGTTCTGATTGACTTTTCGCCGGTTTTGTGTATGATTTTTTATCAAGGAGGCACCATGGCTTACCGCATCCTCGTCATTAATCCCGGTGCTGGCTCAACCCGCATTGCCCTGTTTGATGACGAAACCCCGGTTTTTGAAGAAAACATCAAGCACCCGCCCGAGGAATTGAAACAATTTCCCAAAATTATTGACCAGTATCAATTTCGCAAAGACAAAATCATGGAACTGCTGAAAGCCAGGAATGTCGAATTAAAATCCTTAAACGCGGTGGTCGGCCGCGGCGGTCCTTTTAAACCATTAACCAGCGGCACTTATCGGGTTAACGATAAACTTATAAGCGATATCAAAGCGGGCAATTATCAGTCCGAACACCCTTCCCTGCTGGGCGTGATGATTGCCCGGGAAATTGCGGAACCACTGGGCCTGCCATCCTATTTTGTCGACCCCGTGTCGGTCGATGAGTTCTGGGATCTGTCGCGGTTTTCCGGGCTGAAAGAAATCAAGCGCAAGGCCTTAAGCCACGCCCTCAATGTCCGCATGGTCGCAAAAATGACCGCCAAGAAAATCGGTAAACCCTATCCACAATGCAATTTCGTGATTGTCCATCTGGGAACCGGCATCACGGTCGCCGCGCATTATCAGGGCCGGCAGGTGGATTCCTCCAATGCCAACGAAGACGGTCCATTCTCGCCCCAGCGCACCGGCGGCTTACCGACCGCGCCCCTGGCCCAGCTCTGTTTCAGCGGTAAATACACCCTGGAAGACATCAAGAAAAAAATCCAGCGCGAAGGCGGCCTGCTTTCTTACCTGGGCACGGACGATATTCCCACCGTGGAAAAGAAAATCGCCGGCGGTGATAAAGAGGCAGAACTGGTTTACAATGCCATGATTTACCAGGTGGCCAAGGAAGTCGGGGCATACGCGGTGGTGTTAAAAGGCAGGATTGACGCGATCATCATCACCGGTGGTATTGCCCATTCGTCCGCCTTCGTGGATAAACTCAAAGAATGGATCAGTTTTCTATGTCCAGCCATCTACGTATATCCGGGCGAAGGAGAAATGGAAGGCCTCTGCCGCGGTGTGCTCAGGGTGCTCAATGGTGAAGAAGCAGTCCGGTCTTACGAATAGCCACCGGTCTTATCCGGCGGTTTTTTGCCGAAACGAAACCGGCGTTTTGGTTGACAGCCGGTCGCTAATAATTATAATTGAGAGCAATGACTGAAACCAGCGGCAGAAAAATCATGAGCGGCAACGAAGCAATTGCCCGGGGCGCCTGGGAAGCTGGCTGTTTGGTGGCGGCTGCTTATCCGGGCACGCCTTCCACGGAAATCCTGGAACATATCATTTCTTATCCGGAAATACGCACTGAATGGTCGGTGAACGAAAAAGTCGCCCTGGAAGTCGCCGCCGGCGCCAGTTTTGTCGGCGCCCGCGCCCTGACCGCCATGAAACATGTCGGCTTAAATGTCGCGGCTGATCCCTTTTTCTCCATGGGCTACTCGGGTGTGACCGGCGGCTTCGTTATCGTCAGCGCCGACGATCCCGGCATGTGGTCTTCGCAGGATGAACAAGACAACCGGCATTACGGCCGCCATGCCAAGATCCCGGTTCTGGAACCGGCCGACGCCAATGAAGCCAGGATTTTCACCCGCCTGGCCTTTGATCTTTCTGAACAGTTTGACTGTCCGGTACTAATTCGGGTCACGACCCGCATCAGCCATTCGGCCGGCATTGTGGAACTTACTCCCCGCCGGGAACCAACACCCACGAGCTACACCAAGGATATCAAAAAAAGAATGGTCCTGCCCGCCCATGCCCGGCTTCTGCACCGCAAGGTCGAGGATAACATTAAACGCCTGCAGGAATATGCGGAAACCTTCGAGTACAATGCCATTGAGTGGCAGGAACGCGGTTTGGGGGTGATCAGCGCCGGCATTTCCTATCAACATGCCCGGGAAATCTTTCCATCCGCAAGTTTCCTGAAATTATCCCTTTCCTATC
>CBFGIH010000033.1:0-9736 GCA_965648775.1 Caldifarciminota bacterium
GGGATAGTCGCAATATTGACACTTATTGGTTTCAATCATAACTTTTATCTAACAATCACCAACCAACATCATATTACGATAATAATTATTTCCGATAACTTGTCAAGATGTTTAAGTATCACAATAGGGTGCCGGTTTAGTCTGCCCATGACCGGGTTTAAATGATTCTTGACATTCTCCATTTTATAATGATAATAACCGGCGGTGGTAAGTGACTTGCTGGACTTTTCCAGAGGCAACCACCTTGAAACGATAAATAACGAAATAACCAAGGAGGCAGATAATGGCAGGAGATAAAAAAGCGGATCTGGCTGGCCCGGGTGTCAGCACTTATGAGGAAGTAGAAAAAATTTTACCCAATGACTACCGTGCCGTTCTTCCGCCGTTGGAACGGATGAAAGCGCTATATGAAATCAAGGACTATATTGAGAAAAACCTCTGCAAGGAACTTAATCTGCAGATGGTACAGGTTCCCTTGATCGTGGATAAGGAAAGCGGTATTAATGACTACCTCGACCGCGACGGTTCGCGCACGCCGATCGATTTTCCCTGTGGCCTTGGCATCAGCCCGCGGATTTCCGCACAGGTTGTGCAGGCGGCCACAAAATGGAAGCGTATGGCGGTTGCTCAATTTGGCTGCAAGGTGGGGCAGGGCATTTGCACGGATATGCGCGCCGTGCGCAAGGATTATTTTCTTGACCACGACCACAGTTCCTATGTGGATCAATGGGATTGGGAGCGGGTAATCACGGCGGACCAGCGCAATTTAGATTTCTTAAAAGACATCGTTCGTAAAATCTGGAAAGTAATCTATGGCGCCGGCATGCATGTTCAGGAATTGTTCCCGCCGCTCCGGGATAAGAAATTCCCGCCCATTCCGGAAGAGCTCAAGTTTCTCCACGCGGAGGAGATTCTTGATATGTATCCGGATCTCCCGCGCAAACAACGCAAAAATATCCGGCAATCTTTATCATCGGCATCGGCTGGACTTTAAAAGACGGATATCCGCATGAAATGAGAGCAGCGGACTACGATGATTGGGTCACGCCGACCAAAGGTCCGGATGGCCGGGAAATGCACGGGTTAAACGGCGATATCCTGGTTTGGAATCCGGTGACCAAGCGCCGTCATGAACTAACCTCAATGGGCATCCGTGTCACCAAGGAGACCCTCAAGCAGCAGCTCGAGCTGACTGGCCAGCTGGACTTCCTGAAACTGCCCTATCACCAGGCGATCCTCAATGATAAGATCCCGCTTACCATCGGCGGCGGCATCGGACAGGCCCGGACTTATATGTATCTGCTCCGCACCGCGCACCTGGGCGAGGTTACGGTCACGGTCTGGCCCAAGCAGCTTAAGGAGATCTGCGCCAAGAAGAACATCTTCGTGCTCGAATAAGGCGCAGTCGTTTTTAAGAAGGCGGGCGTTAAGCCCGCCTTCTTTTTTGTTTCTAAAGGGAATATGCGGTTTTAATTTTAGCATGAATAATAAGCACAATTTGAATGGTCAAATTAATAACTGGTTCCTTAATAAGATCATATGATGCGCTGGATGCATGGGCAATTCCAAAATCAATAATCGCTAACTTATAGCATACTGATTGGTATGTCTTTACAATAGGACCGGATAATTCATCGCGCAACCGATGATCCTTGATTTTTTTGATCCGCAAGACCAATTTCCACGCATTTATAGACATTGCCTGTCAATTACCAATCTTGACAATCCCGTCTTTATCGTTATCATACCGACGCGATGCTAAACCAAAAAACCAACTTTTCCCGGGGATACAATTCATGAATCTGCGGCTTTTCAATACGGCAGCTAATCAGATAGAAGAATTCGTACCGCTTCATCCGCCGAACGTGGGTCTTTACACCTGCGGCATGACGGTCTATTACCTTACCCATATCGGCAATCTCCGCGCCTATGTCAACAGTGATATTCTGCGCCGTACCCTGGAATATGCCGGTTTCCAGGTTCAGCACGTGATGAACGTGACCGATGTCGGGCACATGACCAGCGATGAGGATGCCGGGGAAGACAAACTCGAGGTCGGCGCGCGGCGCGAGGGCAAAACACCGCTGGAAATCGCCCGCTACTACGAAGAGTATTTTTTCCGAGAGATAAAAAGAATCAACATCTTAAAACCCACGATTGTCTGCCGGGCCACTGAACACATCGCGGACATGATCGCGCTCATCCAGCGGTTGGAGGAGCGCGGGTTCACGTACCGGACGAGCGTGGGCGTGATCTTTGACACCCAGAAATTTCCCGATTATGCGAAGTTCGCCCGACTGGACCTGGCAGGCCAGCAAGCCGGACATCGGGTCGAGGTTGATCCGGAGCGGAAAAATCCATGGGATTTTGCCCTCTGGGTGACCAACCAGCCCAAGCACATCATGCAATGGGACAGTCCCTGGGGCCGCGGTTTTCCCGGCTGGCATATTGAATGTTCGGCCATGTCCATGAAATACCTGGGTGAGGAATTTGATATCCATACCGGTGGTGAAGATCATATCAAGATCCACCATACGAATGAGATTGCCCAGGCCGAGGCTGCCACCGGCAAGAAATTCGTCCGTTATTGGTTCCACACCCATTTCATGAACGTGGATAACCGCAAGATGTCCAAATCCTTGAATAACCTTTATACGCTGGACGATCTGGCGCAGCGCGGATTTCATCCCCTGTCCTTGCGCTGGTTTTTCCTGGGCAGTTCCTACCGCAAACAGATTAATTTCACCTGGGATGCGCTGGCTGGCGCCCAGACCACTTTAGTTCGCTTGCTGGAAAAAATCTCGGAACTACCTGCACCAGCGACGGATTTTCTGCCAGATTCGCTCCGGGTTTTTGAGGAGGCGATGGCGGATGACCTAAACACTGCCCGGGCCCTGGCAATCGTGCTGGAAACCGCAGAGCAGACCGCGCATGCCCCAGCGGCGCGGACAACGCTTGAAAAAATGGATTCTATCCTGGGCTTGAACCTCGCGGCCAGCAACAAAACATTAACGGAAATCAATGATTTAAGGAAAAAGAATGCCGGCGACGAACAACATGCGGCCGAACTGATGAGGCAGCGGCAGGAATTACGCCGGCAGAAAAAATTCAAGGAAGCCGACCAGCTGCGCGACCAGGTGCTGGCGCTCGGCTATGTTATTGAAGACACGCCGCAGGGCCCCCGCTTAAAACCTAAAATCCGCTGATCTTCCTTAATTTTTCAAATTCCCCGGCGGCGCAAGAACGATAAAGTCCCATAGCATTGTTAGTTCCTTAAGCCGGGCAAAAAAATTTTTATCTTCAATGACCGGCAATCAGGTATTTTAATGGAAATAGTGATTGGTTTCTGAATTGCTCGCGGCCGCGTTACGTTTGTTTATTTCTCCTTCTATTAGATAGATCGTATCTTCGCTGATGTTGGTGGCAATGTCCGCGATGCGCTCCAGGTCGCGTGCGATTAAAAGCGCTGATATACTGCTGCTTGTTGTCAGGTCTTTCCGGGTGAGGCGCGACATTATTTCTTCGGTCAGGGAATGGAGATCTTCATCCATTTTTTGATCGCGGCTAATAACCATCTTGGCCGATTCGAGATTGCGGTTAACCAAAGCATCAATGCTTGCCTGATACATGCTTTGCGCTTGCTGAGCCATCTGTGCCAGTTGCGGTAAAAAATGGGTCGAATCATACGAATCCAGACGCTGGATAATGTTTACTACGTGATCGGCAATACGCTCCAGGGCATTGTTGATTTTCAGGAGGGCGACGATGGTTCTCAAATCAATAGCTTCTGGCTGGTACCGGGCTATATATTCAATGCAAGCACTTTCATTTTCTGCTTCCATTCGGTTGACGAGCGGCTCTCGTTCAGTGATAATCGAGTGTGCCAGCAGCAGGTCATGCTGCCGGATTAATTCCATAGTTTCCCGCAGCATAATACCGACTATGGCTGACAGGCTGATAATCCGCTCCGTGATTACCGTGAGTTGTTCCCGGGGCAGGTTATGGAGTATCATCCGAACCGCCCGGTAATGTACGCCTCGGTCTTGGGATCGCGGGGATGGGTGAAGAATTTAGATGTTTCATTGTATTCAATAAGTTCGCCGAGATAAAGAAAGGCGGTGTAATCAGAGATTCGCGCCGCCTGCTGGATGTTATGAGTGACGATGATGATTGTATACTTTTCTTTAAGATGGACCATCAGCTCTTCGATTTTCGCAGTGGAAATTGGATCCAGAGCCGAACATGGTTCATCAAAGAGAATGACTTCCGGTTCGATCGCCAGGGCCCGGGCAATGCAAAGGCGCTGCTGTTGGCCGCCGGATAGGGAAAATGCCGAATCAAATAATCGTTCTTTAACCTCTTCCCATAAGGCCGCCGCCTGCAGCGATTGCACGACCCGCTCTTCAATCCGGGATCTATTGGTCAAGCCGTGGATGCGCAAACCAAAAGCCAGGTTTTCAAATATGCTTTTCGGAAAAGGATTGGGCTTTTGAAACACCATGCCGACTCTTTTGCGCAGTTCATCCGGTTCAAAATCAGGGTCATAAATGTTTTTCTGATCCAGCAGGATCCGGCCGGTAATGCGGGCGCTGGTAAAAATGTCGTTCATGCGATTAAGGCAGCGAATAAAAGTGGATTTGCCGCAGCCAGAAGGACCAATGATGGCGGTGATGCGGCGATCATGCAAGCCGAGGCGGAGGTTTTTGAGCACATGATTTTGGTTAAAGTAAACGTTGAGATCGTCAACGGTCATGCGGTGAAGATGCTCTACCATACTTTCTTTTTCCTTTGCCGGATGCGGATGATGATCGCGGTCAAGTCCAGGCCGAGTACGAGCAGCAGTAAAACTAAGGCGGTGCCATAGGCAATGGGAACCTGCTTATCCGGATGAGTCCCTTCGGTCATGAGCGCGTAAATGTGGTATGGCAAAGCCTGGACCTCGCTAAAAACTGAGTTCGGTAGTTTCCGGGAGAAAAAGGTGGCAGCGGTAAATAATATGGGAGCGATTTCGCCCGCGGCCCGGCCAATGCCCAATATTATGCCAGTTATCATTCCCGGTAGGGATGCTGGCAAGACGATGCCCCGGATGGTTTGCCATTTGCTGGCGCCGATTCCGTAGGCCGCCTCCCGGAAGGAAAAAGGCACGGTATTCAGGGCCTCAATGGTGGTGGTAATAATTACGGGCAGAATCATGATGGCCAAGGTCAGGGAACCGGACAACAGTGAAACACCGAAACCAAAGAATTTTACGAAGAGCGCCAGACCAAACAACCCAAAAACAATTGACGGTACCCCGGCCAGGTTGTGCACGCCAATCTTGATGGTCTTGAGCAGCCAGTTGTCTTCGGCGTATTCATTGAGATAAATGGCGCTTAAGACACCAAGCGGCAGGGAAAAAATCACCGCGCCCAGGGAGAGGTAGAATGTGCCCAGAATTGCCGGTAGGATCCCGCCTGCGGTCATGCTTCGTTTCGGCAATTCGGTCAGGAAAGACCAAGAGATGACTTTCATCCCCTGCAGGGCAATGTAAAGGACAATAATTAGAAGAAAAAAGGTCGTGATCAACAGAGCCAGGTAAAGTAGGCTTATTCCCAAACGCTGAATCAGTCTTCGTTTACGTCGGTTAAAGCCGAAATTCATGGCGCTTGCCGCCGGCATTTCCAGAATCCCGTCCGTCATCGCTTATCCTCCCCTCTGGAAGCGCCGCTGGAAACGGATGGTTACCTGTCCGGCAATGATATTGAAAATGAAAGTAATGAGAAAGAGCACAATAGCGATGCCAAAGAGGGAGTAAAAATGGTCGCTGCCTTTTACGGTTTCGGCCATTTCCGCGGCAATGGTTGAGGTCATGGCGCGGACCGGCTTCAGCAGGGAAAAATCGATGCGGGCGGAACCGCCGGCAACCATGAGTACGGCCATGGTTTCACCGATGGCCCGGCCCATGCCGAGAATTATGCCAGTGGTAATCCCGGACGCGGCTGCCGGCAGGACAATTCTGGTCATGGTTTCCCATTTGGTGGCGCCCAGTGCAAACGCCGCTTCCCGGTATTCCTTGGGAATGGCGGACAGGGCGTCTTCAACCACGCTGGTGATCGTGGGCAGAATCATGATTCCAAGGATAATGGCCGCGGACAAGGCGGTAAGCCCGGTGGGCAGATGAAATAGTTTCTGCAGGAAAGGGGCGACCACCAGGGCGCCGAAAAGGCCGTAAACGACCGAGGGAATGCCGCCTAAAAGTTCAACCACCGGCTTGATAATTTCCTTAAACCAACTCGGCGCGATATCCGAAATGAAAAGGGCGCTGGCGATGCCCAGGGGTGTGGCCAGAATGAGCGCGCCCAGTGTAATCAGGATTGAGCCGTAAATCATGGGGAGGATTCCGAATTCGGGCGGATCGTGGGTCGGATACCAGTTTAAGCCGAACAAGAATTTATGAATTGGAACAAATCCGAATGTCTGTATTCCTTGGTCAAAAAGGACGAACATGATCCCGACCAGAAATACCAAAGCGCTCAAGGCGCAAATCATGAGCGATGTTTTTATCAGGAATTCCCTTATGGTTCTTTTTGATCGAAAGATCATAATTCGTTATTATTTAAAGCAATGCCGCCGAAAGGCCGATCTGAACTCCGGCGGCATTTCCAGGGGAATGACGAAGAGGTTAGCAAGCGTATTGCAAATTTTCATGGTAAAGGAATGAAGCCCTCGTCTTTAACAATTTTTTGGCCTTCCGGTGAAAGAATAAAGTTGATATATCGCGCGGCCAGTCCTAAAGGTTTGCCGTTCGTGTATAGATAGAGGGAGCGGGCTAAGGGATAAGTGCCATCCTGAACCGTGTTCGCTGACGCCTTAATGCCTTCGACGGCTATCGGTTTTACTTCCGGGCTGGTGTAACCAATGCCGATATAACCGATGGCCCCTGGTGTTTGACCGACCGTGCGCGCCACTTCCTGGTTTGAAGCCAGCATTAGCGCGGCGTCGGTCATTTTGGTGCCGCCGAGGATTTTTTCATTGAACACCTCAAAAGTACCGGAGGCAGCATCGCGCGAAACCACGACAATCGTGCCGGATTTGCTGCCCAGCTTATCCCAGTTGGTTATCTGGCCCGTGAAGATTTTTTTAAGATCCACTTTTGTAAGGTTCTGAATGCCGTTATTGGGATGAACGACCACGACGATTCCGTCCAGGGCAATCACGGTGGCGGTCGCGTTCACGCCGTTTTGTCGGGCCAGGGTCATTTCCTTGGCCTTCATAGGCCGGGACGACGTGGCGATATTCGTGGAGCGATCAATCAGAGCGGCAATACCCGTGCCGGAACCGCCGCCGCGAACCGTAATGTCCGCATCTGGATTGTTATCCATAAACACCTCGGCCGTGTGCTGAGCGATCGGCAGAACTGTAGTTGAACCCTGGATGGTGAGTTTTTGGGCAAAAAACAAGCTGCTAATGATGATCATGGTGGAAAGAATCCGATTTTTCATTTTTGATCTCCTTTAGAACGAATATTTTGCCTGAACCATAAACTTATCTACCGGCAGTTGGTTAGGGTCTTCGTAAGATGTTTTTTGGTAATTTAACTGCAGCAAGAGTTCGTTGCTGATCTTATAATTTACACCGCCGATCAGAATTTTTATCGCATCAGTTCTTGCCGCGGTCGTGGTATCCGTGGTGTTTTTATCCCAGAGGTCATAACGCGCGAGCAGGGCAAATTTAGCGCTAGGTGCTATTTCTCCAAACACGGACCAACCCTTACCTTCGATAATTGTATTATCCGGAGTCTTGCCGTCTTTGGTCTGCAGCCGCTCAGCCAGCAGGGTGATCCATTTATATTTTATCCGGCCGGCAACCGCCATACGATCGCGGTCGAGGTTACCTTCAATGTTTCGCTATCCACCGCGCTGTAGTATTTTACTTTGTTCATATCCATCCAGTAAGAACCTTTGATCATGATGCCCAACCCCGGGACTATTACCGGAAGGATCAGGGAGAGATTAGTGTTTATCGCCTTGTTGATATCGTTTTCCGCAATAGAATAGCCCGTGCCGTTGAATACCTGGATTGCGAAATCGCCGTAGCCGGAAGGCAGGAAACCAGTAAATCCCAGCCCCAGATCAGCACTATGGATTTTGCCCTGAGCGTCTTCCAGGGATTTTTCAATGAGCGGATATTCCCAGATATCGGTGATGCCAAAATAGACCTTTTGCAAACCAAGAATCAGTCTGCCATCGGGCAGCACCTGATCCACATACGGCAAATACCAATCGGCCTGCGCGTACTTTAATCTCACATTCCAGTCAGATGCATTGGTGGCTTTAGCTTTCATCGTCAGGTCAATCGTTCCCGAAACCAATACTGGTTTTGTGCTGGTTTTCCAGCGCAGATAACCACGTTCGATGGAAAAAGCATTGTTGTGGTCTTTCCCTTTCATTGTATCCGGATGCAGGGGATTATCATAGGTGTAGCGAAAGAAAAAAAACCCGTACACCGGAGCATCAGCATAGACCAGCGCCGAAAGGGATAAAAACAACACGACGCTGATGATAACGGCCCTTGCTATTTTCAAAGCAACCTCCTTGCAATTAATTATGGAAAACTATGGTTAATTTTTTATAAAGCCAATATTAATCAATGGTAAATCAAACAAATAATAACCACCCGGCCGGTTTTAACGCAATTTTAACATTTCTTTTATCTTGATTTGTTGTTGAAAGCGGATAGATTTATAAAAAGGAGCAATATGAATAAAATCCGGGTTTTATTTATCTGTGCCCATAATAGCGCCCGCAGCCAGATGGCTGAAGCGTTATTAAAAAATTTGGCGGGTGATCGGTTTGAAGCGCACAGCGCGGGGCTTGAGCCTGGTCGTTTAAATCCCCTGGCTGTCGCAGTCATGAGCGAAATTGGCATTGATATTTCAAACAATAAAACCAAAGGGGTTTTTGAATTTTACCAGCGCGGTGAGCTGTTTTCTTATGTCATCACGGTTTGTGATGAAAAAACCGCGGAACAATGTCCGATCTTCCCCGGTATCACGAATCGTCTCCACTGGTCATTCCCGGATCCGGCCACACTAACTGGTACGGATGAGGAAAAAATGAAACAGATGCGCGTGATCCGGGATCAGATCCGGGATATGGTCAAGTTTTTCATTGAATATGCGACCCGGCAGTTAAGTTCGGGGCCGGTTCAGCTTTGATTACACTGGGGTAAAACGACCGTAAAAACGGAGCCTTTTCTTTCTTGACTTTCAACCATTACTTTACCGCCATGTGCCTGGGCGCTGTGCTTGACGATTGCCAGACCCAGGCCGGTGCCGCCGGATGACCGGGACCGGGCTTTATCTATCCGGTAAAAACGCTCAAAAATCCTCGGCAACTCATCTTTGGGAATGCCGATGCCCGTATCCGATACCCGGATAATAAACGAAGCATCCTGATAGGAAATATCCAGAGCAATTCGGCCCTGCTCGGTGAATCGCAAGCCATTACTGAGAAGATTAATTAACAATTGTTGGATCATGAACCGATCGCCATGAAAGGACGGCAACGGTCGGGGATTGAATTCGAGCGTAAGATTTTTCTCCCGGGCTTCTTTCTGGAAAAGAACGATGATATCGCCGGCCAATTGATTTAAATCAAATTCGCTAATATCCATGGCTAACGCCGGTTGTTCGACTTCCGCCAGCGTGAGCAGATCAGAAACCATCGCGATGAGCCGGTCGGTGTTCTCGCGGATG
>CBFGIH010000033.1:9746-10380 GCA_965648775.1 Caldifarciminota bacterium
TGATTTTTAAATATTTTGTTCTTTCTTTCGGATCGGTGTCGTTTTCATCAATAGTTTCAATATACCCTTTGATCGCGCACAGCGGCGTTCGCAGTTCATGGGAGAGGTTAGTAATGAAATCCGCCTTGATCGTTTCGAGATTCTTGGCATCAGTAATATCCCGGAAGGTATAGATCCATCCCTGAAAAACCGAGGTGTAGCGAGCGCTCACGCGGAACATTTTACCGGTATCGGCGAAATGAATTTCTCTCGTTTTCGCAGTAAGATCGGTTTTGTTTAAATTAAAAAGTTCGAGAAAACGCGCGTCATGGATCAATTCCCAGATATTTTTTTTAACCGGTGCCTGGTTATAGGGAAAGAGCTGGTTAAATACCTCGTTTGTCATAATGACCGTGCCGTTTTCATCGGTTACCACCACACCATCCTCGAGTGCCGCTAAAATTCCGTTCAGCATATCACGTTCCCGGAAAATAGTCTGGAAAGATTGGTTCAGATTTTCTGCCGTACTGTTTAGATTATTATAGAGTTCGGCAATGTTCCCCGATACCGGTTTGATAAGACGAGTTTGAAAGTTCCCCGCTTTCAGTTCCCGGCAAAAAACGGCAATTTCTTTAAGCGGTTTTCTCAATATCAA
>CBFGIH010000034.1:0-10267 GCA_965648775.1 Caldifarciminota bacterium
GGCACGGGCAGCGGTACTCATAGTTACAACGATTCCTGGGGTATGGTTCAGTATTCGCATTCGGTCAATTATGCCGGTCAGTCCTATAATTGGTCTGCCATGCCCGGTGACAATTTGACCCAACCCAATGCTGAAGTGGCCCGGATCATGTACCACGCTGGCGTTGCTCAGGAAACTGATTACGAGGATACCCTTTATGGCGGATCAGGCGCACCGGTTCAGGGATTAGAAATTTCATTGAACACATATTTCCAGTACAAGGGAACCGAGTGGCGCGATTCCGGCCACGTGGAGACAATGAAGAGCAGCATCATCGCTCGCTCCCCGGTCATTTTCGGGTATATCTTTGATGAAGTGTATGGTCATGCCGCCTTGGCTTGCGGTTACCGGGAACCGACCACGCCCTATTTTTATATAAACTGCGGCTGGGGCGGAGCAAATAACGGATGGTACAGCTTGACCGATTTGCCGCCCGGCAACGGAATTATTATGGAGTCGTGTCCTTATGGCGTTCCAGGTAACTGGTATTACGCGGACAGCGCCGCCGCTGGCGCCGGGCTCGGCACGATCCAGGAGCCCTATGGTACTTTAACCGAAGCGGAGGCCGCCCATCCTTCCTGTCTTTTCCTGAAACAGGGTAGTTTTCTGGGATCAGGCAATGTGCCAATTACTTTCCGCGGCGAACAGACCATCCAATCTTATTGGGGTCCGGCCAGGATTGGCGACCGCATCGCCCTGTCCCTGTCGGCAGCAGTAAAACTGATCGGCAATGGCCAATTGAAAGTATACTGAGAAACCAACCGCCATCATCCAACAGGGAACCAAGAAATTCACTCTTGACCCGTCTGGGATTTTATAGATAATTACTAAATTTTTAATCTCAATAGATAGGAGGTTGAATGGGCATTGTTTTGTTGTTATGCATTGTCAGCGCTTCTCGGAACTGGGTGGAAGCGCGCATGACCGAAGCACCACCGGCGATTGACGGCATCATCGAAGATCTCTGGCGCCAGGCTGATTCCGCGTATGATTTTGTCCAGTGCTACCCCCGGGATTCAACCGCACCGTCCGATCCGACCGTCGTTTATGTCCTTCAGGACCGGCAGAATCTATATTTTGCTTTCCGATGTCCGGCCGACCGCGTTGAGCCCTACGCTCAGCTCGGTGGCAGCAGCGACTGTGTTTATATCATGCTCGACCCGTTCAACAGCCGGACGACGGCCTACTTGTTCACGATCGATTTAAGCGGTAGTTATTCAGACGCCATGGTGTTGGACGACGGCCGCAACACAGATAATTCATGGGACGGAGTGTGGTTCTTCGCCGTCCGGCGCGAATCAACATCGTATTCGGTGGAAATCCGGATTCCGTTCAAATCAATCCGCTATGACCGAGCAGCAACGACCTGGGGCGTAGATTTTGGACGTTATATAAGCCGCATTCGGGAGGAATCATACTGGACCACTGTGAATCCCGTGGAAGGTCATATGGTCTCCCGGTACGGGATATTGAAAAATGTCCAGCCCGGTTCCGCCGGTTATTACTTTGAGTTATTTCCCGAGATTTACCTGCGGAACAGCCGTCAATCGGATCACACCGGTCAATCAATGCGGTCGACAACAATTGATTACAGCGTTAATCTGAAATGGGATGTTACCTCCCAGACCGCGTTGAACGGCACGTATCATCCGGATTTTGCCCAGATTGAATCTGATCCCTTTTCCCTTAATTTGTCACAGTATGAAACATATCTCAACGAACGTCGGCCTTTTTTTCTCGAAGGCCAGGAGATTTTTCGTCTATCCGACTTTGGCTCCGGTAAGGGATTTTTCAAGCGGCTTGATCTTTTTTACTCCCGCCGCATCGGCAAGGTGGTCAACGAAGAGCCCGTGCCAATTCTCGGCGGCGGTAAACTGACGATCAAGGCCGAGCGGGTTGAAGCCGGCGGCCTGGCCGCCTTTACCGAAGCCCAAAACGAAGAACCGAACCGGCAGTTCGCCGCTGCACGGATTAAATACCGTCCCGGTCCGGCGACCGAGGTCGGCCTGCTCGGCACCGGTATGCGCGCTGATGAAGACAATTACAACTGCGCGGTTGGACTGGATGCATCATGGCGGAAAGGCATCAACCAAGTAATATTCCAGGGCGCCTTAAGCAACGCTGCGGGGAAGAACGGCTGGGCAGTGTCATCCGGCGGTTTTGGATTCCTCGGTTCGTTCCTGACCATGGGCAGTATTTTAGCCGTGAACGATTCGTTTGATGTCAGTGGTATTGGTTATGTGCCGTGGACGGGGTTGACGCGTTTTATGGCTTTTACCGGGCCGTTTGCCACATTCAATGAGGGTTTCATCCGCAATTACTGGCTGGGCATTGGCCCGATCCTGCGGCGGCTGTCTTCGGACACGACCCGCTGGTCCACGCTCGTGAATTTCGTGGTTAATCCCAGTTTTCGCAACAACTGGGGTTTTAACCTGGAATCGTGCGTTGGCTGGTTGTATGAAGCAGATACCGCGTTCTGGTCGCGGTCGCTCACTTTGTCAATCTGGGGCAACGGCGTGAAATACTGCACCTGGTTTGGCGGCGGATACGAATACGGATACAATTACAACCGTGGTTTCCTGGCTCCTAACGCCAATACCTGGTTCGGAGTTGAGTACTACGGCATATCCCGTTTGGGCATGATGCTGGAAACCAGTACCTGGCTTGAGTGGGACACCATGGGAACCGTGCTGGCGATCACGGCCATGGCCACTCCCCGAATATGGTACATGCTCACTCCCACCATGAAGATTTCGTTGTTCAATGAAATGGTTTTTAATATTCCGGAAACAGACATCGTCGCTGCGGTCTATTCATCCAACCGCGTGGGTTTTCTTTTCAGCTGGAATTTCCGGCCCAAGTCATGGCTTTATGCGGCCCTGAACGACTACCGCCTTGATAATGGCGGCGGCCTGAAGCTTTTTAATCAGGTGGCCGCGGTCAAAGTAAAGTATCTCCTGCAGTTTTAGAAGCAAGCCGGTCTGGAAGAAGAGGCCGACTATCAGGGTTTATCACGTCGGGCCACGCCGCGGTCGGTCAGCAGTATAATCAACAGCGGCTTTGAAAAAAGCGATTAGCGCGGGGATTATTTAGCATCTACCAGCGCCATATCCCGCCGGGGAACCGAGCGGTTGGTTTCCCTTGACATCCCGGTGCGGAAAGGGTATAATAAACGCCCAAAAATCACTATGGAAGATCGTTCTGCCGTACCCGAAAAGTCATTCAAATCAGCGCTGGCCAAGCTCTGGAACTTTAACTTCGTGCTCCTCTGGCAGGGTCAGTTCGTATCCGCGATCGGCGATGTGATGTACGCGATCGCCCTGGGATTCTGGATCCTCAACCGCACCGGATCCACGGCGCTGATGGGTTCGCTGATGGCCGTTTCCACCATTCCCCGGATTGTGATCGCGCCTTTTGCTGGTGTTTATATCGACCGTGCCAACCGTAAATCCGTGCTGATCGGCATGGATCTGGTCCGGGGCGTAATCGTGACTTTTATCGGCATCGCCGCTTATGCTGAATTCATTCAGGTCTGGATGGTGTTTGCCGCCGGCGTGATCATAAGTTTCTGCGGTGCTTTTTTCACCCCCGCGGTTTTAAGTTCGATACCGGATATCATCAGCAAGGAACGCACGGTCCAGGCCAATTCCGCTCTGTCCACGATTTACACCAGCTCGGGCATCATCGGCAATTCGGCCGGTGGTTTTTTATTTAAAATATTGGGCGCACCGTTCATGTTTTTATTCAACGGCCTTTCCTATCTTTTTTCATCGATCATGCTGTTTTTCGTGAAAATCCCCCGCATCATTCATCCCCATGAGCCCCAGCATTTCATGGCGGATATGAAAGATGGCTTCGCTTTCATCTGGAAATTCCGCGGTCTGCGCACCATGGTGGTCCTGGCCTTTCTCATGAATTTTTTCGCCAATATCGGCATCATGCTGTTCGTTCCTTTATTCCAGCAGCACCGTCATCTCGGTCCCGGTCTTTATGGCCTGGCCATGGCGTTCTACACCGGCGGCATGTTTCTGGGCTACCTGCTCACCTCCGCTATCAAGGTTCCACCGGATAAACGATATGATATTTTCCTGTATAGCGCCACGGTTGGCTGCCTGGCGGTCATCGGTATTCCTCTGACCCTCATTTTTCCCATCATGGCGGCACTGGCGATCGTGGGCGGTTTGGCCAGTTCGGTCGTTAATTCCTTAATTCTCGGCGTCATGCAGTTAACCACGCCTCAGCACCAGCGCGGCAAGGTATTCGCATTTTTGGGAAGCATGACCCAGGGCGCAGTGCCGGTCGCTTACGCCGTCGGCGGCGTCCTGGCTGAATTTTTTTCAGTGCGTTCCGTAATCGCGGTCAGTTTCGCAATCAATTTAATAGTCTTTTTAGCCCTTGCCTGGAATAACTCCTGGAAGGGGTACGTTAACTACGATCCGGATAAACACACCCTCGAAGAAATCATGTAATTTATTCTGGCGTCCGGCCGCGTTCTTCGGGTGCGTTCTATCCCGGGCGCGAGCCGGCGCCGCATGCGCTTACGGGCAAGCAGATTTCGGATTTCACGGCGACCGAATTTTTCAAGGGCTGATCCGCCATCTGGTGACTTCAGCCGGCGCCACCGCTTTTGTTGAAACCGGTACTTATCTTGGCGATTCCTCGCTCAGCGTTCACCGCTTGAACCGGCGTCTGCCGATTTTTACCTGTGAGATCAACAAATGGTTTTTCGCGCTGGCCCGGCGGCGCCTGGCAAAAATTCCGATGATTAAAATGTTTAACGCATCCTCCACGGATTTTTTGACGCGCCTATTCGATTCTCGGCAAACCGGCGTCTGCCCGCTTTTTTTTCTGGACGCCCACTGGTATGACGAGTGGCCGTTGTTGCAGGAGTTGCAGCTGATAAGTTCGCACCAAAGTAGAGGATTGATCATCATCGATGATTTTTTGGTTTCCGGTCAGCCGCAGTTCAAATACGATATCGGCGGGGGCGGTGGCAAGATCTTCAGCGGCCGTGTCCGTAAGGATGAACGTCCCTGCAATCTGGAATTGATTCAAACCGCTCTTGACCGCCGGCCGCGCTATCAAATTTTTTTACCCAGATACACCGGCGCGGAGGCATTTCCATCCTTTCCTGGCTCGAAGGTTATTTTTCCCCTACGAGGTTACGCTGTGATTGAACTGAATGATACCACATTGCTTTCGTCCCCGGCGATGAAGAGCTTTATTACCAAATATTATTACCGTCTGCCGTCCGCATCATGATCGAATAATTATTTTTATCTGGTTAGAGAAAGGAGTTCATAAGCGGTTTTATTAAAGAACTAAGGCTTTTTAAAAAGAGATTTTTTTCGGGGCGGACCGGCCTTTTCCAGGTTTTCATAGGCCTCGATCGCGCGGGTGTAGAATTCAATTGCTTCTTCATTGGCGTACACTTTCCGGGCCCGGTCACCGGCTTCAACCGAGTAAGCCAGCGCCTTTTCATATTCTCCGCCCTGAAAATAGTGGTGAGAAAGCAGGCCCAACATTTCTTCCCGCCGATTTTTCATCCGTGATTCAATAAACGCGCCAACGCGGGTATGCAAATCGCGGCGCTTGGCGTAGGAGAGCATGCCATAAGCCGCTTCGCGCGTCATGATGTGTTTGAAAGCGTAATTGATCTGACGCCGGTTTTTTTCCTGGCGGATCAGATCCAGATGTTGAAGGGTGCGCATGGCCTGATCCACGAGTTCCGTCTGGGGATAAATTCCCTTAAGCAGGGATTCCTCGAATTCCCGGCCCAGAACTGACGCGACCTGGATCACGTCCCGTGCCAGCAGATCAAGACGATCAATGCGATTGAGAATAACGGCTTCGACCGTGTCGGGCAGGGATAGCTGCCGGAGGTCGCCAATGAACTTCCATCCGCCGCGGTCTTCGACTATGTAGGCCTGCTCGATCAATGATTTTACAAGTTCTTCGATGTAAAAAGGGTTACCCTGCGATTTATTGACGATCAAATCTCTAAGATCGGGCGGCACGTCCTTGATCGACAGTAGATTGCGGATCAGCTCCAGACTGTTATCCGGCGAAAGCTCGCGCAGCCTGATTCTGATCGTGTATGGTTTTTCCAGGAATTCGTGCGTGGTCTCAACCGGCCGGGAGACCAGGGTCAAAAGCAGAGCTTTGTCTTCCATGTTCCGGCCGATATAATTCACCAGTTCCAGTGAAGCGGGATCAATCCAGTGAATGTCTTCGATGATCAAGGCAACCGGTTTGGATCGGGCCTGGTGTTTGAGCAAATCAAAAACGATATCAAATACACGCTGACGTCTAATTTTGGCGTTCAGGTAGCGGGTCAGGCTGGTTTCAGGAAACGCCACCCCCATGATTTCACCGATCACGGGCAGCCACGCCAGGAGTTTGCGGTCAAAATCGCGGATGACTTTTCGAATCTTGTTTTGCTTCACCAATGTGCTGTCCGCCGGCGCCATGCCAAAGATCTGTGTCAGGATATCAATCCATGGATGAAACGAGAAAGCGCTGCCGTAGGAAACGCAGCCGCCGTTGTAGATAAGGAAATCATGCTGAGAAAGAATTTTAATCATTTCCTGAATAAGCCTTGATTTGCCGATGCCGGCCTCGCCCGTGAGATACAGGATCCGACCATGACCGCGGGCTGCCTGACTCATGCCTTCATTGATGGTTTTTAGTTCCGCAGTCCGGCCAATCAGCTTCGCGCTTTCGGAAAGCCACTTACTCAGCGCGCTGGACCGGATTTCCTTGTGGCCGGTTAATTGGTAAATTGGAATGCTTTGTTTTTTGCCTTTAAAGGCAACACGGCCCAGCGGGCGATATTCAAAATGAGAAAAAGTTTTATTATAAACCGCTTCGCTGACCTGAATCGTGCCGGCTGCCGCATGCGCCGCGAGCCGCGCCGCCAGGTTGACCGCGTCGCCGAGGGCGGCGTATTCGCGGCGGAGATCCGAGCCCACGGGTCCGGCAAAAATGGAACCCGCGTTAATCCCGGCCCGCGTTTCAAGGTTTTTCAAAGCTGGATGATTTTGCAGTTCGCGGGCAAATAAGCAAGCGCGCTGCTCGTCATCGCCGTGTATGACCGGAAAACCAAAAGTGACCATGGCCCGGCTGCTATCTTTGTATAGATCAAGGGCGTTGAGCCACCCGCCGTATCGTTCCATGATATCCCTTAGTGCCGAGTAAAAAGTCAGTTGTACTGCCGCGGCCCGGCGGGGATTCTGGTCATAAGGAATTCCCCGGTAATGCAGGAAAACCACGGTGGCGCGACGGTGCTCGCCGTCAGACGGTTCGAAGGTCTGTTTCAACTGAATCCGGCGAAAAAGCCACTCCGGCAGGTAATTTTTTATCCGGGCGGTCAATGCGTCCGCAGCGTCATGTTTGATCGTCGGATGAACAGGACCCGGCGGTCGGAGGGCAGGGAAATAATTCTTGCGCGTCGGGCGCAGTTTCCAGATTTTAAGGTCAGCCGGCCGCCAGGGCAGGCCTGACCGGATATCTTGGCCTGGATCATTGGTGACGATCTCAGCCGGCCCGGCGTAATCGATCATGGCCATCAGATGCTGGGCTAATTCGCCGGCCAGCAGGTAATCGGTTTTGAGATCCTGGAAATAAATCCGGCCCCGGGCCAGCGCGCTGTGGATACTGATACGAAATGAGCCGACGCGGGTACGTAGCCGGGATTTGATACGAACAAAGTTTATTATTTCCGTGGCAGCCTGCAAAGCCCTGGGACATGCCGGTGATGATTCGTTATCGTTGGGAAAGAACGAGAGAATGGAATCGCCGCCGAATCGGTAAACATCACCGCCCCATTTATCGATAATGCTGATAATCGGTTGAAAAAAATTATTGATTATCCGGTTGACTTCTTCGGATCCTTCCGAACCCATGCGCATTAGTTTTTCGCTCATGGCCGTGAAACCAGAAATATCAGAATACAACAGAACCGCATCTATTATTTCCGGTCCTGCCGGTGAAGTGCTCGTGAGGCAGGCATTGAGAATGCGGTGTGGAACGAAGCTGGCTGCAGCCTTCAAGATGTTAACTTTCTTGTCCTTCGCGGTTATGCGGAGCATTAAAAAAGTATATCCTAAATAAAAAACCGGTCAATAACTAAAATGCGTTTGGTCGATAAATATAAAAAGGGGCGTAGAAAAATACGCCTCTAACTATATGTTGAAAAATCAGCGTATGACCGTTATCAGCAGGTTTTCACGGGTCCCACTGGTTTCAAGCTGCAGAAAATAAACGCCGGCAGCAAGATCGGCGGGAATCGTCCACGCCCGGGAATGGACACCGGGTTGATAATACTCATTAATGATAATCTGTCGCAAACGGCCGGTTGCATCGTAAAGGGATAAACGCACCCGTTCGGCGGCCGGGAGTTGAAGACGAATTAGAGATTTTCGTGTTATCGGATTGGGCCAGACGCTTAGCCGGCTATCGTTCGTTGATGGCGGTACTGCGGTTTTTTCCTCGGCCCCGATGACGGGCGATAAACCGCCGGTCACGGCCAGGGCGAAATTGGCGCGCGGATACGGCACATTCGTGCCGGTAACGCGAATCGTCCAAATGCCGCTGCGGGGCACGTTCACGCGAATAACTTCTTCGACATTGCGGGTATCGTAAGCGGCGGGGTTAGGCGTGGATACGCCGCCGGACATCTGGTTGCCCCGATAAAATGTTCCCTGAGCATTGGTCATTTGCAGATCGAGGTTGTTTACCAGGGCGGGATTGGCGTTGATGGCGCCGGCTGTATCCCACCAGACCAGCGCACAGCGCAGGGGCAAGGTTGTATCATTGACCTGAATCTGGAATTCTTTGTAGGCACCGGTGGCGACACCCATGGTATCGTCCCACAGCGCAAGTTTGCGCGTATCACCGCTGAAATACAATACGCTATCTAGGTCCAAGCGGCCAAAGCCGATATTAGAATCCGGTACGACAAATGTGCCCACGTTCGGATCAGCAGAGACAATCAGCATTGCTCTAATTAAGGCAGCACTGATATAACGAAAAGAGTCAGCCGGGTTGGCGATGCCGGATGGGTAAAAACCCTTTTTGAGATATTGACGGATCAAGCCGGCGGAACCATTGGCCGCCGGGGTGGCCATGGAAGTGCCGCTTAATAGTTTATAACTGGTGGTGCCCGCGCCGTCGACGGACATAATATTATTGCCCGGCGTGCACACGGTGGGTTTGATGCGGAGATCAACCGTCGGTCCGCGGCTCGAAAAACTGGCAATCGCGTTGGATGAGGTACCGTTCATAAGAGCTCCGATCGCGATCACATTCTTGGCGTTGGCCGGGTGGTTGATCGAGCGGTAAGTGGGCCCGCTGTTGCCGGCAGCGAAGATATCGCAAAAGTCCTTTCTTTTCCAGAGCCAGGCATCAGAGAACGCGTCGCGATCAGTGTAGCCGGTGCCAGAACGACCCCAAGACGCGGAATGCTGGCGGACCGTGAACACGGGATCGTTATACATAATGTTATATAAAGGAGCTAGGTCCGTGGGCGTAACCAGGCTGCCCGAGGCATTGGCTATGTCCACGAAATAAAGGCGTGCCTTATAAGCGATGCCGTCGTTGACATTGGTGCCGCCGTTTACCGAGTCGTCGCCCGCGATCGTGCCGCCGACATGGCTGCCATGGTAAGTGGAACCGACATCGCCGAACGCGGCTCCGGGGTAAATCATATAGGCCATAATTTTACGATGGCCGATAAAATGCCCAGAATCTGCAATGGGAAGCGCATTATCAAAAAACGCGATATGGCCGGTGGTTATGCCGGTATCCGAGTAGCCCAGAACCATGTTTTCTCCGCGCAGGCCTTTGCGCCAGACGCGCCGGCCCACCGAATCCGGCGGAACGGTTGCCTGCCAGCCGGTTTGGCATACCCACTGGGAATGTTCATTGAGAAGAAAGTCCGGATGATAGGGGATGAGCGCCAAGACTTCGGGAATACGAGCCAGATCCGCGATCCGACCGGCGTCATGTTTTACGAGGATGATGATACCGGATTCGCTGACTGAGTGATCAATAATTTGACTGCCGGTAACAGAAATTTTTTTGAGCGCCGTAACCGGATCTGTACCCGGAAACAGCTGGATGTCAATAAGCATTGCTCCCCGTTGTCCGGCCAATTCGGAATTTATCTTATACGCCGGCTGATATACACCGATCCAACGTATAAAGGGGAGGGATTCAGCATATTGCC
>CBFGIH010000035.1:0-10245 GCA_965648775.1 Caldifarciminota bacterium
GTAGTAGTTCGCCACCGCCGAGGCGACCGTGAGGGCAGCTTTGCCGCCCGACGCGTTATGGGGGGTGTTGCCGTAGGAAGCCCAGGCCAATTGCGACAACTGGTTCAAAGTCAAGGTCGTGGTGGCAAATTGAGTGCCGTATTGAAGATTGGCGAGCGCGTTTTCCAGCAGCATGGTTCCGTTGGTGGAAGGGTTGGGCAATGTGCCGTCGGAGGAGACGGCCACAAGCTGACTGGTGACGCCGCTGACCGACGCCATCAAGCCGTGGCAGTTGACCATCTGTATCGTCAGAGCTGAATTCCAGGTGTTAACCGCGTTGGTCCGGGCGCTTTCCTTGGGGATGCCGATTGGCTGGTTGCTGGTCGTTACCCAGAACGATTCTACTGCCAGCAGACCGTAGGCCAGAGAAGCGCCCGCGTCTTCTGCCAGGTCAGCCGCGACGCCGACTTCAAACGCGCACGCGGATTCGGACAGGTGGTTACCCGCCAGATGCTGGACCAGATCGTGGGCGGCTGGATCATAGCGGTAGAGATTGTCCGGCCGGGCAACATAAATTATCCGGTTCGAACTGATCTGGGGAGCCCGGCTGCAAGCCCAGAGGATATTAGCGAGGATCTGGTCGTTTAAGGCGCCGCTGTAACCACTGTGATAAGACCGCCGGGAATTCAGGATGATCTCGGAAGAATAAGTGTTGATCTGGGGCGGCGGCAGATATCTTGAATCCAGGGGCAGGCCGGCCAGGGATTGGCTGAGAGAACGGGTCAGCAGGCCGGTTAAGCTGCCCGCGCAAAGCGCTTTTAAAAAGTTCCGTCGGTCCATAACTCACCTCTGAATAAATATAATGGTAATGATAAAGATGTCAAGCCGTGGCTGGAGTTATAAAAAAGGGGACGGTTTTAACCGTCCCCTTGGCGATTAATGCGCTTGACTACGGTACGCGGACATTGCCGCTGGGGCAGTCATAGAAGGTGTTGTTGTTCAGCAGGTCATTGGGATTGGGATACACGCTGCCGTTTAAATAGATACCCCAGTTGCCGCTATGGCCGATGGAATCGCCGGTAATCTGCGGCAGGGCGTTTTGGATGTAGATGTTGCCCGGCCAGGCCGAGGAGCCGCCGCCGTATTCAATGGTGCAGTTGATCACTTTGCTGCTGGCGTCGATCGCGTAGTCGTAGAAGCCGATGTTATACCAGTCACCCGGTGAGGGCGAAGCAACATTGCTGACGAAACGGATCCGGCCAGAGGTGCCGTCGGCGATCAAACCGCCCGTGGCGGAGTAACCGGCGTACATTTCCACGTCCACATTAAATTTGATCGTGTTGCCGGGCGCAATGGTGATCACGGGACTGGTACTGTTGTCGCCGATCTCAATATCATCCACGATATAATAAGGCACGCCGGGATTGACCCAGGTACCGGTCGTGTGGATGGTGCCGCCCGTGACTTCAATGGCATTGATGGTATTGCCGGTTAAGGTATTGCCTGAGCCGATCGTGCGCACGTATTCGGCATTAATATGAACCGGATACTGGGCGCAGGTGGAAATAGTGTTGTTGGTGAAAGTGTTAAAGCTGGCGTCGCTCGTAAGATAGACGCCGTAATTACCGCTGTTCTTAAAAGTGCAATTGGTTATCTTAATAATATTGGTGATGCCATTGCCGTGAAATTCACCTGGCCAGGCCGAGGAGCCGCCGCCGTATTCAAAGGAGCAGTAGGAAAAACTGGAAGTGCTCATGGCGTAATCGTAAAGGCCGACATTTTGCCAGTCACCGGCAGAGGGGCTGGCCACGTTGGACGTGAAATAGATCATCGTGTCCGGTTTGCCATTGGCGATAATCGCGCCCGGTCCCACATAGCCGGCATATAGTTCGGTGCCGGACGTGAATTTAACCACGCAGCCGGGCATGATCGTGAGCGTCGCGTTGTTTTCCACGCTGACATCGTCGTCAATGATATGGGGGTTGCCGCTGGGATACCAGGTTTCGTCGGCGGTGATGGAACCGCTGTGGTGCGTCGGGCCAGCCGTGACGACCAGCGTCGCTGTGCCCTGGACATCGCCCGAAGCGGCGGTGATCGTACAGGAACCCGTGGCAACGCCGGTGGCCAGGCCATTAGCATCAATCGTGGCGACTGCGGTGTTGGAGGAAGACCAGGTGAATTCGACATCGCTGACCACATTGCCGTCCGCATCTCGGGCCGTGGCGGTGAACTGCGCCGTCAGACCGATGCCGGTTGTGTCTGCCGCGGGCGTGACCGTAATGGTCTCGATCGCGGTTTCCGTGCAGGCGATAAAGGCCATAAGCAACAAGCCTGCAATCAGTGCTGTTTTCCTCATGCATAACCTCCTTCGGTTATTGGGAAAAGAGTCAACAAGACAAATGAAATAATATTTTATTATTGCTGATTATAATCATCTCGGTTAAAAAGTCAATAATCGCACCTGCCCCCTTTACAGAACCGCATAATTGAATATCATTAATACAGGCATTACAAATTAATCATCCTTAAGGAGGATTTAAATGGAGCACAAAAACAGCAAGGGCGTGACCTACTACTTAAACTGCAAGAAAGTGAAGTTCGGCGGCAAGATGCGCGATCTTTACTATTTCAGCAAAGCCAAGAATAAAGAGACGTATTGCAAGGAACTGCCGGCCGGCTACGTGATTTTTGAAAATAAGAAAACCGGCCTGCCCATGTTGAAACCGAAGAAATAGAGCATCAGGAAAACCACTTTCCAGCAGGGGCCGGTGGGTTGCGGCCCCTGCTGTCTTAGAAAAGAAGAGATTGAGCGCCAGATGATCAGAAAAAATGATAACCACCAAAGAAGTCCGCGGTTTCGTTTCCCTTATCCAAAATTTCTTCTGTTGTTTATCAGCATTGTCCTGGCTTATATAATCTTCCGCGGTGACCGGCTGCAGCCCATCCACGATTTTCTGCAACGCCTTGGCTACGCGGGTACTTTTTGCGCCGGCATTCTCTATGTCTACGGGTTCACGGCTGCGCCCGCAACCGCCCTTCTATTAGTATTGGCGCATAATCAGCATCCCCTGCTGGCAATTCCGTTGGCGGGCGCGGGTTCAGTGCTGGGCGATCTGGTTATTTATAAAATAATTCATGATAATTTCGGAGATGAAGTGGAGCGGCTGAAAAACACGCGCTTTCTGCGCTGGTGCCGCCGCCGCATCC
This sequence comes from Caldifarciminota bacterium, assembly GCA_965648775.1. GTDB lineage: Bacteria > Hydrothermota > Tepidihabitantia > SM23-42 > JAOAFX01 > CBFGIH01. Next base: position 3,187 of record CBFGIH010000035.1, read on the forward strand.
CGCCGGCATTGAGAAAATATGTTCTGCCGGTGCTGGGCGCGATCTTTGTCGCCACTCCCCTGCCGGATGAAATCGGCATATCCTTGCTGGCCGCCTCGCCGATGATTAAAACGAAATATTTTGTCTATCTTTCTTTTATCCTCAACACCCTGGGTATTATGTTTGTGATCCTGATCGGTAAAACCATTTAACCGTGGCCATGGTTCGGTTCAATAATAAAGTTCTTATTCTGGGTTTTGGGGCCGTGGCCCGCAGTTTTTTACCCCTTTTGCTTCGTCATGTCCGAGTTCCCTGCCGGAATATCACCGTGATTGATTTTAATGACCAAAAGCGTTATCTTAAGGAATGGTTAGAACGCGGTGTTAAATTTTACCAGGAGCGCGTGACGCCGCAGAACATGACCAAGATTCTATCCCGGCACGTCAACCGGGGCGGTTTGATCGTTGATCTGGCCTGGAACATTGACTGCATAGATATTTTATCCTGGGTGTTTAACAATCAAGTGCTGTATGTCAACGCGTCGATTGAAGAGTGGGATCCGTACGCGGACATTCATACCCGGACCTCGCTTGAGAAATCTCTTTACCGGCGTTATGTCCGGATTCTGGAGATGATCCCGCAATGGCGGAATGCCACGACCGCGGTCATTGACCACGGAGCCAATCCCGGTTTGATCACGCATTTCACCAAGCGGGGGCTGATTGATATTGGTCGACACGTGCTAAGCGACCTGCCGCTATCAAAAAAGGAGGCCCGCCGGCTGGAAGAATTGATCCGAACCAAAAATTTCGCGGTCCTGGCCCGGTGCCTGGGCGTAAAAGTCATTCACTGCAGCGAGCGGGACACGCAATTAACAAACCGCTTGAAAGCCGCGGATGAGTTTGTCGGCACTTGGGGGATTGAATGCATGATCGAAGAGGCGATCGCGCCGGTTGAAATCGGCTGGGGCACTCATGAAAAACAATTGCCGCCGCACGCGATCGTCCCCCAGACCGGTCCCCGGAATCAGATCATTTTACCCCGGATGGGCAACAACACTTTTATCCGCTCCTGGGTGCCTCATCAGGAGTATGTGGGCATGGTCATCACGCATGGCGAGGCCTTTACCATTTCCCGGATGCTGACAATTTATAAGGGCAAGCGTCCCGTTTACCGGCCCACGGTTTGCTACTCATACCTGCCGTCCGACGCCACCATCGCCTCGATGCACGATTTTCGCTGTCGTGGTTACGAACTGCCACCCCGCAAGCGCATTATGACCGATGAAATCATAACCGGCGCCGATACCATGGGCGCGTTGATCATGGGGCATCCGTTCAGCGCCTGGTGGATTGGCAGCAATTTGACGATCTCGGAAGCGCGTCGGCTCTTACCCCACCAGAACGCAACCACGATCCAGGTTGCCATCGGCGTAACCGCCGCCGTGCTCTGGATGCTGGAAAATCCGAAGGCTGGATTGTGTTTTCCTGAGGATCTGCCTTATGCCCATATTCTACGGATCGCCCGTCCTTATCTGGGAGAGTTCATTTCCCAGGCCGTAAACTGGACCCCGCTTACCAATTATCAGGTTTTTTTTGTTGAAAACCCGATTGCCCAACCTGACACCGCCGATCCCTGGCAATTCCGGAATTTCATATTGAAGCCGTAAAAATTGGTGGAGAGCGGATACATTTCGCCGGAGTGATTTATTCAATAAGGTTGTGAGATTATGGTGACCTATGGCTGCGGCCAGGGTTTTTTCTTTTTGCTTTGCTTATGACGGTACATCATCAAGTCCGCGCGGGCCAGCATGGTACTGATGTTCCGGGGCCGGGTCGGATGATAATGATCCCAGCCGACACTCAAGGCCAGATTAAACGGCAGGCGCCGGCGTTGGTTGAACATATCCACGCTTTTTTGAAGCCGGCGGCAGAAAACCAAAGCGCTGGCACCGGAGATTTCAAGGGTCAGAACCACGAATTCATCGCCGCCGATCCGGGCGATGATGTCTGATTCCCGGAAAGTTTTTTTCAGGATCTGCGTCGTGGCGATCAATGCCTGGTCGCCGACCGAATGACCGTGTTCATCATTCACCTCTTTTAAATTATCCAGGTCGATGAACAATAGCAAAAGTCCCTTTCCGGCCCGGGCCGCGAGTTTCAGCTGGTGTTCGGCCAAAGCCAGAAAGCCCCGGCGGTTATACAGTCCGGTCAGGTCATCCACCAGGGAAATCGCGCGCAGGGTTTCTTCCATCCGTTTGCGTTCCGTGATATCTTCAATCACGCCGTCAATCCATTGCACTCTGCCGCGTTCGTCATGCTGAGCCTTAGCGTAGATCGAAACCCAGATCAGTTCGCCGTCTTTTTTGCGCATGAGCATTTCGCGGTTTCGGACCATGCCCCGCTGCATCAATTCGCGGATAAACAGGCGGCGGTCCCGCGCATACCGGTAAAGCTGCACCACCTTTTTTTTCATTAATTCTTTAACGGAATCATAACCGAATATTTTGGCGAAGGCCGGATTGATTTCCAGGAAACGACCCTGGCGGTCGCTGCTCGTGCGATACACGCCGATGTTGACGTTATGCACGATGGTGCGGAATTTTTCCTCGCTGTCGCGCAGGGCCTGCTCTGCCAGTTTCTGGCTGGTGATGTCCTGGGTCATTGTTACCACGTGTTCGACTTTTCCCTTTTTATCCCGGATCGTGTAGTAATACTGGGAGATCCATTCAGCAGCGCCAGGTTTGGCCTGGGGAATTTTGATTTCGGGCAGGAAAAGTTCGCCGCCCCGCGCAAAAATCCGACGGACCTGCGGCGCGGCGTTCTTTAAATAAGGATAGCGTTGGCGCACGGTCCAATTGCGGCACTTGCGTTCATTTTGCTGGATTTCCCGGTTGCTCAGTTTCCAGATTTTCTTCCAGGCATTGTTAACCATGAGCAATTTACCGTTTTGCAGGCGGATGGATATGCCGACCGGTGAATGCTCAAAAACGGCCCGGTTTAAAGCAGTGCTTTGCCGGAGTTTTTCCTCAAGCTTAGTTATTTTATTGTGATAAAGCGCGGACCATCCTTGCGGGCGCCGAAAATATTTCATTTTTTATCCTAATATAAATTATTAAAATTTTACCAACTGGTTAAATTTTACTCTATATTATACATCTGTCAAGGATCTTTTTCCGTTAAAGGTTTAATCTTTTTATTGAGATGATTTTAAAAGAAAAACTATTTGACTTCCACCGTCCAGTTAAATTCGTCTTTGATCACACCGTACTGGATACCGGTGAGAGTTTGGTAAAGATGCAAAGCCAGGGGACCGGTCTGCTCATGGTTGATCTTTATCTCCCGACCGCGCCAATGCAGGCAGCCGATCGGCGAGATCACGGCCGCCGTGCCCGTGCCGAACGATTCTTCCAGCATCCCCTGGTCATGCGCCGCGAAGATTTCCTGAATAGCTAAAGGACGTTCCTCAACCGGAACTTGGTCACGCCGCAGGATTTCGATTATAGACTCGCGGGTGATGCCGGGCAGGATGCTGCCGGTTAGCGGTGCGGTAATGACCCGATCGCCGATTTTGAAAAAAACATTCATCGCGCCCACTTCTTCGACATATTTTCTTTCGATCCCGTCGAGCCAGAGAACCTGCACGTAACCATGCTTACTTGCTTCCATCTGCGCTTTCAGGCTGCCGCCGTAGTTGCCGCAGGCCTTGGCCGCGCCCGTGCCGCCCCGAACGGCCCGCACGTATTCAGCTTCAACATGGATCCGTACCGGGTTGATACCCTGGGGAAAATACGGCCCGACCGGTGACAGAATGATAATGAATAGATACCGGGCAGATGCCTTGACCCCGAGATATGGATCGCAGCCAAAAATGAAAGGCCGAATGTAAAGAGAGGTGTTGGGCAGGGTCGGAATCCAGTCCTGGTCAAGTTTAACCAGGGTCTTGACCGCCTCTACGCCAAAATCCGGATCGATCTGGGGAATGCACATGCGGTCGCAGGAGAGATTGAGCCGTTCCATGTTCCGGCGGGGCCGAAAGAGGAGGATCCGGCCATCACTGGTTTTGTAGGCTTTCATGCCTTCGAAAATCGACTGGCCATAGTGCAAAGCCGAAGTGGCCGGGTCCAGAGAAAGAGGTCCATAGGGAACGATCCTCGGATTATGCCAGCCTTGCTCCGGAGTATAATCCATTATAAACTGATGATCCGTGAAAATCTTGCCAAAGCCCAGGTGATTGAAATCCGGTTTCAACTTGGGATTGGTGGTTTTTTGAACGGTTATGTTCATGGACATAGCGCATGCCTCCTCTTCATCTGGTAGAAATATTATAATTATTTCTCAGCTAAATGCAATAGTTTAAAAATACAGGAACAAACCGATAGAGATAACTTTGAAATTATCTTTAAGCTGCCGGTATCGGTCATCGTTTTTTTTACCGGACTGTTGACATTGGTGGAAAATGGATTATTTTTTATCAGATATGAAAGGTGCATGCGCTCGGGTGGCAAAAGGCATTGCGTTGTTATCTTTTTGGCTGCCCTGTTTATTGAACAGTCAGCCGATTAGATATCAACTGCTTCCTTTATCTTTTCTGCCTGGCTCTGCCTCGCTTTCACCTTCTGATACTCCAATTCTGGACTCCCTGGCGTCCTTCCTGCAGAAAACAGGCGCCCGGGTTGAAATTGGCGGCCATACTGATAACCTGGGTACACCAAATCAAAACGAGGAACTTTCCCGGCTTCGAGCACAAGCTGTCAGCGATTATCTTCAAACCAAGCACAAAATTCCCTTATCCCAATTGACGGTTAGAGGTTACGGACCCAGCCAGCCGGTCGCCACTAACCGAACACCGGCTGGTCGGGCTAAGAACAACCGGATTGAAATCACTGTTTTATCAAATATTGCCAGTGCAATAATGAGCCGGCAGCAGGGTACGGTGCGGGTCCGCAAGCCGGGTATGACTGACTGGAATGAAGTGTTGACTGAACAGCGGATCACGATTGCCGATGTCATTGAAACCGATTCCGCTGGCCGTGCATTGATTATGTTTGACGAAGGCGCCAAGATTCAACTGTTTCCGCGGACCGTCGTGCTTTGCACAGAAATAAATTCCCAGGTAATACAACTCTGGGCAGAAAGCGGTTCCCTGCATATTGATAATTATGCTTCGGTCGAAAATACTAATCGCTTGACGATAAGCAGCCATGATCATAAAGTGATATCCCGATCCGGCGATGGATTTTTGATTGTCAGGCCAAATGAATTGGACGCGCTTTCGGTCTGGCGGGGAGCAATGACGGTGGAAGACCTTCGCAGCGGCCAAACCGTGGAAGTGAAGGCGGGGTACGGCGTACAGGGCATCGCGGGATTGCCCCTGGAATCTCCGATGGTATTGCCGTCGACACCAGTAATCCATTCCATATCCGGTCAGGATACGCTATGGTTGGAATCAGGCGAACCACTGAAATTCACGCTTTATATAACGAAGCCAGATACGATAACATCGTGGATCATGCTTAGTCGTGATAAAGAACGGCAGGATATCATCGCGGAAATCATGTCCAACGATGATTCGTTGTTCTTTTCGGGATCCCGGGCGGATGCCGTTTACGCCTCGGTTTGCGGGGTCAGCGCCAACCATTTAATCAGTCCCTGGACCGCATCCCGCTTGATCGGGGTTGCCCGGAAAACGACTGGACCAAAACTGATTATAACCCGACAGTCATTTGAAATCCAGGATCATAAAGCGATTCTGCGCCTTGAAGGCAAGACCGAGCCGCTTAGCAGACTGGCTGTAAATCAAGAAAATATCAGGATCCCGGATGACGGTTCTTTTTCCATGATGATCAAACTCAAGCCAGGAACCAACCGGATAAGTCTTACCGCCACCAATCGTTGGGGTCATGCCACAAAACGAATCATCAGTCTGACGCCGAATTTAAAGCATCAGCTTGAGATTTTTGCCGGTCCTTCATACCTGTCAGGTTCGGGTTACAACACTTCCCGGATCGGTCTGAGTTACGGCGGAGCGATCAAACTTCGGATGTCGAATAAACTTTACCTCGGAGCCTCTGGTATCTCGGGCAAGATCGGCTGCCGAACGACGGTTTGGGAACCGGAAGGCGATCGTTACCAGACAAATTTTCTTCTCGGCGGGTTTGGTTTAGCTTATCACATAAATCCGGAAGCCCGTTTTGTTTACCATGCCGGCACTGAGGCCGGTTTGATATACTGGAAATCTTTTTATAATGAGGAGTTATATGAATGGGCGATTAATCCCTATGTCGGTTTGAACGGTGGTGTTATGATGGTTATATCTGGACGATGCAGTTTCCTGTTAAGCGCCGGTGCCGGTTATCTGCGCAACAAGGAAAAGTATAATCTCGGAGCGCAGGGTATCAAATACCTCCTGCTGGCGGGCCGTTTCGGTGTCGTCTTCAGTTTCTGAGGGCTGCGGACCGGTGCAAGACTCTGTGGCATGTTTAAATACATAAATAATTATTTATAATTTCGGAATTTTATCCTATAATTTGGTATGAATAATCAGCAAGTTTCCAGATGCCACAGAGTCTTGCACCGGTCCGCTACCGTCATCATCCCTTTCTTGATCGGTGGCGGCGTTGCTGCCATCCTTTACTTCACGGTTGGCTGGTGGGGATTTTTAGTCATTTTCCCCTGGATCGGTTTTTCCATATCGACCGGCATCTTCATTCAGCAACCCTTGCCCGCCGCACGCAAGAACCTTGGCCGCCGGGTTGCTCTGCTTATGATTTTACCCATGCTCCTCTTTTTTGTGCCGATTGTTAACCATGAAAATTTTCAGTTAGAGGGAGTGCTTTTGCTGATCCTGGCCGGGTTTCTCGGCAAGGGCGTTATCCATCTGGCTGTGGCCAAGGTTTTCGGTCCCCTGATCTGGGGCCGGGGATTCTGCGGCTGGGCCTGCTGGACCGCCGCGGTCCTGGAATGGCTGCCGATAAAAAAGGCCGGGAGCCTGCCAAAACCGTTAAAGAACCTTCGTTTCGTTTCTTTGGCGATCTCGGTTTTGTTGCCTGTCGTGCTCATATTTTTCCTTAATTATGAT
>CBFGIH010000036.1:0-10035 GCA_965648775.1 Caldifarciminota bacterium
CAAGACTGCTGCTTATTATATAAGAATTTACCCGCAAAACAAGCCCTATTTAAATAATTTATCCTTGACTTTGTCTTTTTGCCGAATAAAATTTCAAAAAGAGATAATTTATGTGTAATATCATAATTGCGGTTTTTTTATTTAGCCCTTTGGTTCATACCGGGATCCTATTAACTAACGGTGCCTTTGAACAAGAATTAAACATCGGTTGGCAGTCATACAAATATTCAACCATGGATACAATCGCGCGCGGCACCGGCTATGAACCCGATCCAGATGCGGATCAGTTATGCTGGGCTGCGGCCGCGATCCGCAACACTGAGTTGACCAACCTTCCCGGCGTGCCCCCTTCTGCGATAAAACAAATCCAGATTACCGGCTATGACACCACGGCCCATACTTACTGAACCGCCCGAGAATATGCGCCGGTGAAAATAATTACATGGATTGGATCAGCCCAGGCGGCAGCGGTGCCTTTTTGATTTTCCGTGATACCGATGAACAGTATGACTGCGGGGTTGCCTGCGACGCCGGCACCTTCCACACCGTCGGCGGTTCTTTTGAACTCGGGTACCTGGTCGATGCCGGCGGCGTTTCGACGCGCCGTGCCCTGGTTGGTTCTATCATGAAGTTCTTCGGCATCAACCTTGTCGCCCGCAACCCGCGAAAATACCAACCGGGTATTGAAAATTTACGATGCCGCAGGTCGGTTGATCCGAACTTTCGATCTCCATCCGATATCCGCTGCGGTCCGCTGGACCGGAACCAATCAAGACGATGATCCGCTTCCCGCCGGCATTTACTTTGCCCGGTTAAAGGCCGACGCTCGGGAGTGTACGGAAAAAATTCTTTCTTCTGGTGCGTTAAACTTGATTGGAATTGTTTCCCTCCTGAATGATAATTAAAATTTCATGACCAAACCGCTCCGGCTGACATCGATCGCCATTCCGCAAAAGGTGTTCCTGGAAACGAAACTCCTGCCGCCCGGGCTTAAGGAAAAAGTCATCTCCCGACCCCGGATCCTGCACCTGTTTGATCAGCACCGGGATCGGAAATTGATTCTCATCGTAACCGATGCCGGTTATGGCAAGACGACGCTGCTCACCCAGTTTCTCCACGACCGGTCCCGGCCGGCGGTCTACATCAACCTTGATCGCAAGGACAGCGCTTTTCTCGTCTTTTTCACCTATCTGATCCGCGGCCTGGAAAAAATTGATCCTGCGCTGGTGACGCAAACCAATACCCTGCTTTTAGGCGGCAGCCATGTCATCCGGCATTATCAGCTGCTGATGAATTCCCTGATCAATGAGCTGGCGGCAAAAATCCAGCAGGAAACTTATTTCATTTTTGACGATTACCACCATCTCACGGAAAACAGCATTGTCCACCGCGCCCTCGATTACCTCATCGAAAACCTGCCCGAAAAAATCAGGGTCATCATCGCTTCGCGTTTAATTCCACCCTTTCCGCACCTGGCCAAGTGGCGCGCCAAGCAGGATCTGTTTGAAATTTACCGGGACGCCATGCGGTTCACCGAGGAAGAAATCAAAATGCTGTGCGACAGATATTACAATCAAAAATTGTCGCCGGCGGCGTTGAAGATGGTTTTCGATAAAACCGAAGGCTGGATCACCGGCATTCAGTTGATTCTTTATTCGGCGGTTCGGGAATCCGCGGTACTGGAGAAATCGCTCACCCAATACACGAAAACCCACCAGCCCTTATTCGATTATTTTACCCGGGATATCCTCGCCCGGGAGAAACCGGTGGTCCAGAGTTTTTTAAAACGGAGTTCCATCCTGGAAACCATAACGGTTCAGGCCTGCAACCGTATTCTTGGTTTCCGTCATGCCGGCGAGCTCCTGCGCCGGATAAAGTCCCGCAATCTTTTTTTAAACGCGATTGGCGATGACCAGTATCAATATCACCCCCTCTTCCGCGAGTTTTTACTGCGTCAGTTAATCCAGGACGGCGAAATCCGGCCATTGCACCAACGCGCCGCCCGTTATTATACGCAGCAGGGACAATGGGAGTTGGCCATCGAGCACAGCCTGGCCGCAGGTGATTACCAATGCGCGGCCCGGCTCATCATCAAGAAATCCAGTTTGCTGCTTTCTCAGGCACGTTATGACCTGCTTCAGGAATGGCTCAACCGATTTCCCGATCAAATCCTGTGGCAGCATCCCCGCTTGGTCATCCTGAATGGCCGCCTGCATTATGAAACCGGTCAGCTCACCAGAGCCAACGAATTATACAACCAGGCGGAAAATCTCCTCAGTCGTTTAGCAAGCTCGCAACCCCGTCACCAACGGGCGTGGCTTGAGGTCCTCTATGAACGCGGTTCCCTGTTTTTATCCGAGGGGCACTACCACGAAGCGCTTAAGTATTTGAACCGGGCCCGCCGGGCGTGTCCCGCCGTCGCCAGCGAAATGCGGGGTGATATTCTTCACCAGATCGGTCTGGTCTGGGATGGTCTGGGCAACCTCAAAAAAGCCCGTTTTTATCTCCTGGAGGCCCGGAAACAATACCAGCGGGTAAAATTATATTGCGCTTTGCTCTTTGTTGAATGTAACCTGGCGCTGCTGTTAGAAAAGCAGGGGAAAACCCGCGCCCTGCACGGCATGTTCAAGTCCCTGATCGAACGACTGCGGTTAACCTACTGCTGGAAAGCGGGGCACATTTTCGCCAACGCGGGCAAGAACGCCCTGGAAATGGGCAACGAAGAATGGGCGGAACAATGTTTAAGCGAAGGCCTGCGTCTTTGTCAGGAGTTCAATGATCAGAAATCGCTGGCCGGTGTTCACGCCGCCCTCGGCGCGTTGAATCTGGCAAAAGGAAATTGGGACCAGGCCTGTCACTTTCTGGACCTGGCGGCTTCCGAATATCAAAAACTCGGCTGGCCAGAACAGAAATCCCTGCAGCTCTGCCGCCTACGCATTTACCGTTATCAGCAAAATGAAAACGCCTTGAAAAAACATTTGAAATCAATCCCCGATTTGCTCGGACAGGAAAAAATCCCCGTTGATGCCGCCCTGGCCATTGAATACGGCCTTTATGAAACGATGCAGAACCGTCCTGAGCGCGGCCGGGCAATCATTAAAACCGTACTCAGTCTGACACAACGCGCCGGTTGGAAAAAAGAAGAATTTCTGGGGCATCTGGCTCTTGCCACCATCAGTCAGCAAACGCACCGCGATGCCGAAGCCCGCCGGGAAATCGAAGCGGCGCTGAAACTGTGCCGCGACCATGGCTACGATGGAATCCTGAAATGCGAAATCCGTCATGCGCCAAAACTTCTCAACCTGATTCAGGACGCCGACCGGTTTAAATCCTATATCGCTTCCCTGCATTTGAGCACACCGCCGTTCACGCTCCGGATCCGTCTGCTGGGCGGGTTGACCATTACGGATGAATATAACCGACCGCTGACCATACGTTGGTTCAGTGAAAAAACCCGTTCGCTGTTTGTTTTTATGATTCTGCACCACGCATCCCCCCTGCACCGGGAATTGATTCTCGAGCAGATCTGGCCCGGCATCAACCCGGAGCGGGCAAACGTGGATTTTCGTAACACCGCCACCCGCCTGCGTCAGGCCTTTGCGCAGGCCCTGGATAACCGGATTCCCAAGCATGCCATATTTGTTTTTCGCAATAAAAGATATCAGATCCTGGAAGGAGTCAAGATCCAGCTGGATATCGAAGATTGCAGCGCCCTGCTGAAAGCGGCCGATCGTCTCGAAGCCCCCGATTCCCGGGCGGAATTGATTTCCCAGGCGATGGCGCTTTACCGGGGCGATTTCCTGCCTGAAATTTATGACGCCTGGGCCGATCCCCTGCGCCGGGGGCTGAGAGAAAACATTCTCAACCATCTTCACTGGTTGGCCGGCCACATGATGCGTACGGGAAACTATCCGGCTTGCCTATCGGTCTGCGACAAGTATCTATCCATGGATCCCTATTCCGAGGAAATCACCTGCTTATGCATGCAGGCCCTGGCGCGCATGGGTCAGACCACGAGCATTAAGAACCGTTACGAACAGCTCAAGCGCAAGCTGGAAAAAGAATTGGGCACCAAGCCGTCTGATCAAACTCAAGAATTATATCAGGCCTTGACCGGCGGCGCTCCCGGCCGTTAACCATTGCCGGGTTAATTATTATCCCTTATCTTTTTGATCTATCCCGTCCGCGATAACCACCGATTACCATCGGCGGTAATCGCTCGTGAAAGCGCACGACGGTCAAAAGCCCGACGGTGCGCAGCCGCCGGCAGTTAAAATTTGCAACAGGCTTATCTTCGCGGATACTTACTGGTTACAGTTTTGATACACCTGATAATTATTATTATCTGTCATCGGTCATTTATTGTTTTCGTTAATGAGCAAAATTTCTTTTCGAGGGGGACCGAGACATTTTGCTGACCTCGGTCTCCCTCACAACACCTGGCTTGACAGGAAAAGGAGACTAATTATAATCACAATATGAAAATTAAAAAATACACCTTATTAACCGCTTTTATCCTGCTGATCGCGGCCCTGACTTGTTCCAGAGCCCCCGTGGTGGAATATCCCGAAATCGGCAACCGGATAGTTCTCGGTGAATTTTTCACTACGGATATGTGAAGCTACTGTGCGGGTGCGGAGCACCTGCTGGACAATTTGAAAAACAATATCTACCGCGATTCGCTGGCGCTTATCTCGTACAATCAGGATTTTGTTGATTCTGCGATCACCAATCTGCGGGAAAGATTCTACTCGGTTGGATTTGATCATCCTTCACTGTTTGTCGATGGAACAAAAACCGTGGATGACTCGGCTTCCTTCGAACCCTCCATTAACCTCGCGCGTTCTATTGCGCCCAAATTCAACCTCACCCTGGATGCCCAGGCAACAGCTTCCGACGGATCAATCCACTTGTTGATCGTGACCGCGGATTCTTTCATGACTGCTGATTCCTTCCAGGCCGCGGATTCGATTTACGCCTTCATTGCCGTCTGCCAGGACAGCGTACACGGCATTCTCAAGGATTTCAATTATATCTGTCGCCGGTTCTATTATTTCCCCCTTAATCTACCCTATCCGGACACCCTGGACACAACCATCACCTTCACCCATACCTACCCGGTGGGCAAATTGCGGGCCGTGGCCTTCGTGCAAACCCTGGTCAGCACTTCCCGCAAAGTACACCAGGCTGCGATCAACCCCTTTATTAGTCTCCAGCTGCAATCAAAGGAGTAAAAAGAAATGAAAAAAAACATAATCATCGTTCTTTTGCTCTCGGTTGTCCTATCCTGGGCAGCAAACGAGGAAACAATTTCTGCACCGGACTTCAGCTTGAAAGATGTTGACGGCAAACCAGTCATCCTGGATTCCCTGCTGGCCAAAGGCCCGGTCTTCATGAGCTTCTGGGCGCTCTGGTGCAAGATGTGCATCAAGGAACTGGACGCGCTCCGTCCGGTCTACGATGAATTCGATTCGCTGGGCGTGCATATGCTGGCGATCAGCGTGGATAAAACCCGGAAAATACCCGAAGTCAAGCCCTTTGCCCTGAGCCACAACTGGAAATACACGGTGGTTCTTGATCCGGACGACATCCTGCGCGGCCTTTACAATGTGCAGGCTATGCCCTCCAGCTTCATCATCACCCAGGATAAAAAAATCGTTTTCACGCACCAGGGCTACAAACCGGGTGATGAAGCCAAGATCATCGCCAAACTCCGCGAGCTGTTTGAAAAAGGCAGACAATAATGACGGGCAATCAGCGTTTTCTGACCGCGATCGCCCTCCTGATGGTTTATTTAGGCGGTGCCGATTTCCGGATCACCGGCGCTAATTCTGGAAATTTCTGGGTTTTCACGGACACTGCCCTGCAGTACCAGGAGCACTTTGAAGACAAGTTGAAAATCAACGCCACTTATGGCGATCTTGCCTTGAGATCGGTCTATTTCGTCTGGTTTCCATCCCTGCCGGCCAGCCTGGTCGAAAGCCTGACCTATGTTGATTACAACATCGCCTACAAAAAGAGTCCGGTCGGCGTGCAGTACGGCCGTTTCTACGCCACTTTCGGCCGGGGAATGTGCCTTAATCAGTATCTGGACGAGGACTTCCGGGTGGATAATTCTCTTTTTGGCGTTAAGACCGACATTGAGCTCCTGCAGAGTAAACTTACGATGCTCATGGGCAAACCCAGAAATATTTTCTTTGAAGAAAATAAATACAAAATCAAAAACGACCAGACCGACCAGATCGGCGGCTTGAATCTTGAAGTCAACCTTATCCCCCGCACCAGTCTCGCCGGCCGTTACGTGCGGATCAACACCCGCGCCGATCTGATTCCCGGCGCGTTCACCGAACTGTACGGCGGCAATCTGGGCGCTTCGTTCGGTCCGTTTGAAGTATACGGTGAATACGCCTGGCAAATGGGTTGTTACCCGGTTTTCGGCGGCCGCCTGTCCGGCAACGGGCTTCTCGTCACCGCCGGCTTTTCCATTCCCCGCTTCGGCCTTATGGGCCAGTACATGGATTTCGATTCACTGGGCTTTCCTTATGCGACCGCCTATCGGTATAATGAACCGCCCAACCCGATTAAAGCCGGCATCGGCGTCACCCGCGGCGTGGATGAACAAGGACTGGGCGGCACCATGACCTTCACCCCGGTAGATTTGATCACTGGTGAGTTAAGTTACAATCAGCTCCTCACCCATGACCAAGAAGCCGGTGTCTATGAAGGCGTCGGCAAACTGACCGGCCACCCCAATGATGATCTTGAAATTCTGCTTCAGGTAGAATACATCATCCGCGACAAAATCGAGGCGATCACGATCGGCAATCAGAACATACTGTACCGCAAAGAGGAAATCAAACCCTTACTGGATTTAACTTACGATTTCGGTCCATTCTATGCCGAGGCCGGATACGAAATGGGCCGCTATACCGTCGAAGACACCAGTACCTACACGGACATGGATGTTTCCCTGGCGCTCGGCAAACCTGAATTCATGGTTCTGACCTTAAAATACGGCTGGCGGGACAGGACTCCCGAATGGCTGGTGGAAAAAATCACCCGCGAAAAAAGCTGGCCCCTGGCAGAATTGAGCTGGGATATCACCAACCGCCACAACCTGAGAATTTTAGCCGGTGCCATGCGCGGCGGCGTCGTCTGCACCGGCGGGGTCTGCCGTTTTGAAGTTCCGTTCAAGGGCGTGCGCGTCGCTCTGACCAGTCTATTTTAAACCGAAGAGGCAAAAATGAAACGATTGATTGCGGCGATAATTGTCTTGGCCGTCTTCACTTACCTGATCATTCACGGCGGTAAAGTCGGTGACTTCACCGAAACCAAAAGCGTGGCTTCCGTGATGTGTTTGTCCTGCATGGGGATTGAATAATGATCAAGCGTCTTATCCAGTCGATTTCTGCCGTCGGCATCAATTCTTATTTCTATGGCTGGTTCCACGGTGCGGTCTACCAGGGCCCGACCAAGCATGCCTGCGTGCCGATCCTCAACTGCTGGGGCTGCCCCGGGGCGCGCTTCGCCTGTCCGATTGGCAACCTCCAGCACTACATCGGCCTGCATCTCATCCCCTTCTACGCGGCGGGCGTGTTCGGCGCGGTCGGCGCCGCGGTCGGCCGCATGGCCTGCGGCTGGTTTTGCCCCTACGGCCTGGCCCAGGACCTGCTTTACCAATTAAAAACCTTCAAGGTGCGCATGCCCAGGATCTTCTCGGTGGGCAAGTACCTGATGCTGTTCGGCGTGGTCGGCGTCATTGTCTACCTGACCGCCGAACCGTGGTTCTGCAAGCTCTGCCCGGACGGCTGGATCATTGCCGGTCTGCCCCTGGTCTTGATGGATAAAACCGGCGATCTCAAGGCCCTGACCGGCTGGCATTATTACATGAAAATCGGACTGGCGGTCTTCATGGTCATGATGGCCATCCCGGTCAAGCGCTTCTTCTGCCGCGCCCTCTGCCCGATCGGCGCGATCTACTCGATCTTCAACAAGCTGAGCATCCTGAACCTGCGGGTCGACAAGGACAAATGCATCGAATGCGATTCCTGCCGGATGACCTGCCCCATGGATATCGCCCCGCATAAATCCCCGTCCAACCTCGATTGTATCCGGTGTCTGGATTGTGTCCGCAAGTGCCCGACCAAGGCCCTCGCCTATGGCATCAAATAGAAACCGCATCCTGCCCGCGATCCTCTCGTGCTTCATTGTCGGTCTCGGCCAGGTCTACGATGGCCGCGTATCGGCCGGTCTCTGGTTCTTCATCATCTTCTACGCGCCCGTCCTGGTCCTGAAAGTGATTTGGAAGGGCGTCAATCTTGGATTCTGGTTCATCGTGGGCGCCTGGATCATCCTCTGGCTGTACAACATCCTCGACGCGTGGAAGGGTCCCAATTACGCCAAACCGCCGTGCGAAAAGGAATGCCCGGCCGGCCTGGCGCCATGGATTTACATTAATCAAATCGCGCACCAACATACCTGGGTTTACCACTTTGTGCCGTTTTTCAAGATCCTCGGCCTGATCTGCCCCGCCCCGTGTGAAGAGCTATGCACGCGCCGGGGCGTAGATGAACCAATCGCGATCCGGGAATTAAAAAATGAGGTGAAAATCATGAAACCGGCGGCGGCCCTGACCAAACGGCATGAAAAAATTGCGGTGGTCGGTGCCGGCCCCTGCGGTCTCACCCTGGCCTACACTCTGTCCCAAAAAGGGTATGCCTTGACCGTCTACGAAAAAGAAAAACAGCCCGGCGGTGTTCTGACTTCTTTGATTCCGGAATTCCGACTGCCCACGCCGGTTCTGCATTCAGAAATTCAAGATTTGCTTAAGCCCGGCTATGAAATCAAGTATGGCGCTACCCTGGGCAAGGATTTTCAGCTGCAAGATCTGCTCAACGACCATGACTATGTTTTCTTAGCCCTCGGGGCTTCCCTGCCCGTGACCCTGGGTATTCCCGGTGAAGAGACAGGTCTGGTCGGCATCGATATCCTTCGCCGCATAAAAAACGGTGAAAAATTTGACCTGGGCCGCGTGGCCGTGATCGGCGGCGGCAATACGGCGTTTGACGTGGCGCGCTGTTTAAGGCGCATGGGCAATGAAGTTAAAATTTATTATCGCCGCCGGATTGAAGACATGCCGGCGGAACACGAAAACCGGGTGGAAGCCCAGGAAGAAGGCATTGAAATCATTCCCCTGACTACGCCCGTGGGTATCGTCAAGAACAGCGTGATTATGGCTCGCACCGAATGCACCGGCGGCCGGACCGGTAAACTGGAAATTATTCCCAACAGCGAATTTGATATCAAGACCGACGGGGTGGTCATGGCCATTGGCCAGAAGCCGGATACGAAATTTTTAGCCGGTCAGATTACCGTTGACCAGCTGGACCGGATCACGGTTAAAAAAGGCCTCACCACTCATCCCCGTATCTATGCCGGCGGCGATGTCGTGCGGGGCGCCAAGACCCTGGCGCATGCGGTCGGCGATGGCTTGACCGCGGCCGAACAAATCGATTTCCGAATTCGCGGCATCCTGCCGCCGTTGCAATTTCTTTACCGTGAACCATTTGTACCGAAAAACCTGAAGCGGATAAAATTCATGAAAGCAACCCGGTTAAAAATATCCCATCGCGCGGCCAGCCAGCGCCTAAAGGACTTTAATTTAACCGAAATACCAATCCGCGCCGATCAATATTCTGCCGAAGCCCGGCGTTGTCTGGCGTGCCCGTTGAAGTACCGCTAATCCGGGCAACATTCTATCAAGACACCAGCGGATCAGGTCATTCGCCTAACTGAATAACCGGTTACTTCTTTTGGTTATGATTAGATTTTTGATTATCTAATCCCCCGCGGCCCATAAATCCCGTGTTTTGAAATACTGAATTCATTATTGAACTCCACCGAGAAACGGTTATCATTCACCATGTCCTTGCCTGAACTCTCAAAGCTTTTCCATGGCACCGTTTTCGTATCGGCCTGCGAACCGTCGGCGGACCTGTACGCGGCGCTTTTCATCCAACAAATAAAAAAAGAACA
>CBFGIH010000037.1:0-10000 GCA_965648775.1 Caldifarciminota bacterium
AACCATCGCAGCGTTCAGTTCGCTGCTCTTACTGGTTTTTTTGGGAAAAACACTTTCTATCAAAAAGGAGAACACATGTCAGGTATCATAACCGTCCTGTTTATTTTGACCCAGTCATTTGCTTCGACGGCGGATGCGGTTTCCAGCGATTCAATCACAGGTTATGTTTTACCGGAGATTATCATAACCGCAGAACCGATGAACAAGAGTGAACGGATCGGATCAGAAGGAATATATTATGATGAGGCATACGGCTGGATGCTGCCAACTACCGTGATCACGGCGGACCGATATTGCCCGGCGCCGGATTTAAGGGTCACAGATTGGTTTTTACCCCGTTTGGCTTTTGGCCAGCCGCAATCCCAAGATGAATTTCTAACGACCGTGTCCGAAAATAAAATGAAAAACAACCTGTCGGCCGACAATCGGGTCGCCGCCATGTCTTTTGGTGGCAACTACACCCTCAAAGCCGGCGACACCATTCGGGATGATGTTAATGTCAGCGGCGGTACGGCGAATATCAATGGTGTAATTATCGGTGATCTGGCGGTCATGGGCGGCGAGGCCTTTGCCACCGGTACGGTGGATGGCGATGTTGCGGTGCTGGGCGGTAATCTTTATATCACGGGTTCGATTACCGGTGACGCCGCGGTCATGGGCGGCAAGATCAGGCACCAGGGAGTCATTGAAGGCGATGTCTTCATCGTCGGTGGTGAGATCAAGCTTGATTCCGGCTCCGTGATCAAAGGAACGCTCGGCATGATCGGCGGCAGCGTTGATCAGGACAGCCTGGCCGTGATCCAGGGAGAAGTCAAGTCCATCGGTAATGAGCAGCTGCGTCATTTCATGCCCAGAATCTTCAAGGCCTGGCGTTTAGGTCCCCACCTTCACGGTCTCAGGATTGTATCCCTGATGTTCGGTTTCGCGGCCCTGGTGATATTGTTCCTGTTGAATTTGCTGATCCTGGCGGTTTTTCCCGGCGCTGTGAACCAGATAAATCAACAAATCCAGTTTAAAACCTGGCTGGCGGTTGCCCTGGGCGTGGCCGTGATGATTCTTTACCTGCCAGTATTACTGCTTTTTGTGGTATCGATTATCGGCATTCCCCTGATTCCCTTGTTCATTCTGGCCACCGGCGTAGCCCTGCTATTTGGCCTGGCTTCTCTTTCCGGGATTGTCGGTGAAAAGATCAGCCAGGGCCTGAATCTAAAAATCCAAGGCCGGATCGGGCAATTCGCAATCGGCTGGTTAGCACTTAACCTCATTCCGGCCCTCGGGCTGTTGCTGTTGAGGACCGGTTTCCTGGGTCTGTTGATATTTTTATTTGGCGTGACCATCATTTTCGTGGTTAAGATCATCGCCCTGGGAGCGGTGATTCTGGCTTTATTCCATAAAAATATCGAAGGTTAAGCAAGTTAATACCCTAAGCGGCCCGGTTCCTCCCCGGGCCGCTTTTTTTTATCTCATTGGGAGAAAACTACCGATTTGCTATCAATGAGAATATCCAATGAAAGCGGATAGCGGCTAATAGCGCCGCCCCGCCTTTCCGTTAGCAGCAGGGTTCGCCAGCGGGATTTATTTTCGCCGATATCTTGCGCAAATCATTTATATTGCTATAATAACCCCATGACCAACGAAATTCGACAGGCACTGGCCGCGCGCGATTTCGAGCAGATCGAAAATATCTGGATGGACATGATGGAAAGCCCGGATCAGCTGATGAGCGAATTCCTGGATATCGCCCAGGAACTGAAGAAAGCCCATGCCGGCGATCGGGCGTTCATGCTCCTGGAACTTTTGGCCGGCCATTATGAATCGACCGGCGAACCAGCCGCAGCCCTGGAGATATATAAGCACATGATCAACTATACCCACGACCTCGCCGCGATCCGCGCCAAGATCATCGATCTGTACCACCGCCTCAACCCGAAAAGCGTTAACCTGGAAGAGTATGTCACGCTCGCCAACCTGACCCAGGAGGAGAACCTGGGCCGGGCGATCGAGCGCATGGAAGAATATCTGCGTTATGATATCGGGCGGCTGTTCTATTTCGACCGG
Source organism: Caldifarciminota bacterium (assembly GCA_965648775.1). Lineage (GTDB taxonomy): Bacteria > Hydrothermota > Tepidihabitantia > SM23-42 > JAOAFX01 > CBFGIH01. The sequence goes on from CBFGIH010000037.1 coordinate 2,059, forward strand.
TACGGCCTGGGTGAAGTGGTTGAGATACATCCCCGGCGCCGCGAAGTCGTGATTACGTTTGAAAAAAAAGAAAGGCATTTTCTGTCCTTTGACGTGGCCGCTGGCCTTTTAAAACCGGTCAATCCCGGGCAGTTCCTTTACCTGAAGTACAAGGAGCCGGCGGCCTATAAAGCCATGGCCGAACAGGACCCCCAGGGTTTGATCCGGTCGCTTCTGGCGAATTTCAATGAACCCATGACCGCGGGAGCTATCAAGGCGGCCCTGACCGGTCCGGTCTCCGCGGACGAGGCGGCCCGGATTCTTGATAAAGCGAAGAAAAAACTGGAGCAGGACCCTAATATCCGCGTCACCGGCCGGGCCCAGAAGACGTACCAGTTTATCGCGGCCGGGGTTGACCGCTCGAGCGAAGCCCTGACCGCTTTCAAGCAGGCGCAACCCCGCGAGCGTTTCAATCTGGCCGGAGAAATCAGCCGGAAGCATCCCGAGGTCTTTCAGCAGATCGTCCCGACCCTGATCCAGGAAGCCAACGAAGCCGTCAAGCAAGATCCAGCCCTGGCCCTTGATATCTACCTCCTCTGCCGTGACCAGGATGTCCGGGACGGTTTCACGTTCGATCTCGACGGCTTGTTCAATTCGATCCGGCCCCAGAACCTGCTGGCTGGCCTCGTCGATCTTGAACACCAAAAATATATCATCGGGTTTATCAAGAAGAAAAATCCGCAAGACTGGCCCAAGGTCCTTAAGGAATTGATGCTTGTGCTGGAGGATTTCCCGATCCTGAACGAGCTGGAAGCGCAGCTGCGCGAGTATCCGGACCTGCTGAGCGACGTCTACCAGACTATCATCACCCTGCCCGGGCACTATTCCAAACCCTTTCCCTGGTTGTTGAAAAAAATCAGCGAGGGAGAAATTGAGCGTTTTCTGACTCCGCCTTATCTGCCCAAGATCATTGCCGGCCTGGATTTTATTCGGGGTCAGAAAGCAGTGGTGAAAAAAATCTTCAGCCTGGACCGATTTGACGCCATTATCCAGAAGGCCGCCACCGAAGATGCCCAGCGGATCATGAACGCGATCATGGTCAGCAAAGCGTTCGCCGAGTTTGAGAAAAAAGATTTGCACCGGATCATTGAGTACCATTTCCCTCAGTTGTTTGTACGAACCGAAGACGTGATTTACGCCACGGCCGAAGCACGGCGCCGGAAGCAGGCGGAACTGGAGCATATTCTAAAGGTGGCGATTCCGGAAAACAAAAAAGAAATCAGCCGCGCCCGGGAATTCGGCGATCTCAGCGAAAATTTTGAATACAAGGCGGCCAAAGAGCGCCAGGATCAGCTTTATCAGCGGTTGAAGGATCTGCAAGCGGAGCTGGCCCGGGTCCGGCTGATCGAACCGCGCACCGATCCACCGGACCGCGTCCGCATCGGCACGAAAGTCACCCTGCGGGATGCCGCCGGCAATGAGCTTGCTTACACGATTCTCGGCCGCTGGGACACGGACCTGGCGCGCAACATCATTGCCAACGAAGCGCCCGCGGCCCGTCAGTTGCTGAACAAAAAAGAAGGCGATAAGGTTGATCTATCCGGGATCACCTATACGGTCCACCGGATTCAGGCGGCTGATCTTTCGTCTTCGCCTGCCGGCGGCAAGCAAGATGCGAATTAAGATTTAATCAGAGCCTTTACGGTTTGGGCCAGGCTGGCTGCGTCCAGCCCATATTTTTGCAAAAGATCATCGGGATCCGCCGAGGCGCCGTACTGGGTAATGCCCAGGCCTTTGAATTTTACCGTCAATCCTGATTCCGCGATTATCCGCGCCAGCACCGCGGCCAGTCCGGTCTGGGCGTGATGGTCCTCGTAGGCGACGAGCACGCCGGTCTGGCATGCCTGGCGGACGAGCGCCGGATCAATCGCCAGCGGTGAAGAAACCGCGTAGACCGCCGCCTGGATTCTGTCCGCGGCGAGAAGTTGCGCGGCGTTCAGGGCGTGGTGCACCATGGCGCCCATGCTGAAAATCGCCGCATCATTCCCTGCTTGCAAGCAGTCAATCTGTCCGTACTGAAAGGAATACCCGGCGCCAAAGAACGGCGTGCCGTCTTTTTGCTTGATCACGGGCAGCTTGGTCCGGCCCACGCCGATGATCCAGTTCCCGGGTTGATTAAGCACGTACCGAACAATGTGATCGGTCTGGTTGGGATCGCAGGGCAGGACCAGGCGGAAACCAAAAAGGTTGCGGACCAGGCCGGCATAATCAAGGCAATGATGGGTTTTGCCGTCAGGACCGACATTGTAACCAAGATGAGTAGCAAAAATTTTCAGATGAGTGCGGTTGATGTCATTCAGGCGCAACTGATTATAAACCTCGTCAATGCCAAAAACGCCAAAATCACCCCAGATGGTGACAATGCCGCAGGTGGACAAAGCGCCGGCGATCGTAGCCGTGGCGTGTTCGCTGACGCCGGCTTCAAAGAAATCCTTCGGACGCAGGCGGGCAAAGCGCGTGGTCTGGACCGATTCCGACAGATCGCAGTCCAAAACCGCCATCGGGATTCGTTCATTGAGTCGACCGATTTCTTCCAGGACTCCGCCAAACACCTGGCGCGGGTCAGTTGGGTCGGGATAGGTCTTGGCGCGGCCGACTTCAAGGCGCGGCGGGTTCTCATCTGGCAAAGAAAAATTAGCGATGGTCTGCTGGCGCTGCCGGCGGAAAATTTCCAGATCATTGTCAATTCCCAATTCGGTCAGCGCCCGTTGGCATTCCTCCGGGCTCAAAGGCCGGCCGTGATAATCGGCTTTATTTTCCATGAAGGAAACGCCCTTGCCCATGATCGTGTTGCAGATGATCGCCGTGGGCAAGCGTTCGGCGGACGCCGCCTCGTACAGGGCATGCCAGAGGTGCGTAAAATCGTGGCCGGGGATCTCGCGGACCTGCCAGCCGTCCGCTTCATAGTTTTGACGAATGTTGACGGGCATGATTTCTTCAACGCGGCCCGATATTTGAAAGTGATTGTTGTCGATGAGCACGATCAGGTTGCCAAGTTCGTACTTGCGAGCGAAGCGCCGTGCTTCCGCGACCTGGCCTTTGGCCTGTTCAGCGTCGCTCATGAGCACAAAGACCCGACCGGGCAGATTATGAATTTTTTGCGCTAACGCGAAACCACAGCCAGCGGCCAGGCCCTGTCCGAGATTGCCAGAGGACCAGTCGATCCCGGGTAGGTGCCGCACCACATGACCTTCATAAGGGCTGTCAAGCCGTCGGAAACCGATGATTACTTCAGCGGGATTATAAAAACCGAGCCGGGCCAGGGCAGCGTAAGCTCCGGGCGATGTGTGGCCATGGCTGATGACTACTCGGTCGCGCTGAGGATCTTGACGCGAATTCGGTTTTAGGTTGGCAAAGCGGTACACGGCCAGATACATCTCAAGCGACGACAATGATCCGGCTGGATGCCCGGATTTTGCCAGGGTCGTCATTTTCAGGATATCGCCGCGGCAGAGCCGGGCAGTTTCCTTAAGTTGCGACAAATCTGCCGGCGATAATGTTTGCTGGTATCGGGTCATATCCCTCCTAAATAATAATCACCTTGAAGTCGTCGTCCGCGATTGCGTAGTCACCCTTCAATTTCAAGACCAGGTTGTTATCCCGGGCGATCTTGGACATAGTTTCGGTCTGGTAAAGGCTCAAGAAATCCGCGACCCGCGGCGAAGTCTGCAATTCCACCATCTTATTCTTTATGTTGATGGCGTTGGCCAGAAACCAGCGTTCAATATAGCCGATGACACTGGTCCGGGAGAGGATCCGGCCTCGACCCTTGCAGGTCGGGCATGGTTCGCTCAGGGCCTGGGTCAGGGAGGCACGGGAGCGTTCGCGCGTGAACTCCAGCAAACCGAATTCGCTGACCGAACCGATGCGATAACGGGCCTTGTCCGTGTGGATCAGATTACGGAATTCACGCATCACCCGCTCGATGTTTTCCCGCCGTTCCATATCAATGAGATCGACCACAACCATGCCGCCGATGTCGCGCAGGCGCAGTTGATGCACGATCTCGCGGATCGCCTCCAGGTTGGTTTGCAGGGCGAGGCGTTCGGCCTGGCGTTCGCGGGATGATTTACCGGTGTTGACGTCGATCACCAGCAGGGCTTCTGCCTGGTCGAGGACGATGTACCCGCCGCTGGGCAGCCAGACTTTGCGTTCCATAATGTTTTTTATCTGCTCTTCCACGCCGTATTTCAGGAAGATGGGTTCAGGGTCGCGGTAAAACTTGACCCGTGAACGCATGCGCGGCGCGACCTTGCTCAGATAAGCAATGATTTCCTGGTAGCGGCTTTCCGAGTCAATGATCAGAGATCTAATGTCCTGGGTGAAATAATCGCGAACGAACTTGATAAGCGTGGATGGTTCCTGGTAAATGAGGACCGGCGCCGTCCGCTTTGCCAGTTTCAGGCTTTGCTCCCATTCGGACATAAGCCAGCGCGCCTCGTTGCGTAATTCGTCGGGACGAGCGGCGGCCGCAGCGGTCCGGATGATTAAACCCATGCCTTCAGGTTTGATCTCCCGGCCAATCCGGAAGAGCATATCCCGATCCCGGCGCTGACGGATTTTCCGGGAAACGCCGACATTGCGGGCGTTGACGAGCAGGACCATGTACCGTCCAGCCAGGGAAATATAAGAAGTTACGCGCGGGCCTTTTACCCCGTAAGAATCTTTAGTAATCTGGACAATTGTTTCCTGGTGCTCTTTAAGTTTTATCTCTTCGGGTTTCGGTTTTTCTTCCATCTCCACTTCATTTTCGAACAAATCGGTAAAATCCTCGAAAGGAATTTCGTCCAGGGGCAGAAAACCATTCTTATCCAGCCCGATGTCGACAAACGCCGCCTTGAGACCGGAAATTAAATTCAAAACCTTACCCTTATAAATGTTGCCGACGAGGCTGTTTTCCTCGGGTCGTTCAACATAGAGGCCGATCATCCGGTCGTCCTCAAGGAGGGCGATGCGGGTTTCGGTTTTGGAAACGCTGACGATTATATCTTTTTTGCTCACTTTACCTCCATGGGCGAAAGCAGAATTCCATTTTGCTTGATGAACATGGAAGTGCGGGTGACCTTATAAATTCTAACCTCTTCGACCGGCCGGGCGGTCAGATAGGCGAGCAGGTCGTAGATATTGATGACGCCCGGTCCGATTCGTAAACTGCAGGTCAGCAGGCCATCAGTAATCTGGAGAGATTCCAGGGACTGGGCAAGATCCCGGATCCCGGATTTGGTGGTGATGGCTATCGGGCCGTGGCAATTGGGATCAATCGGTTTAACAATCTCATCCTTAGCCAGGGTGACTTCATAGTTCAGGATGTTGATGGCCGTGGACAGGGAGGCCGCGGTCATAGGCAGGGATCGCACTTCCAGGATCCGGATGCCGGCGGGGAACCGCGCGTTCAACTCCCGCGAGATGTTACCCGAGAAGTCGGTTTCGAGAAAAAGATCAAAAAATTCTCCTTTGGCGATTTGACCGACGCTTTTCGGCGGACAAAAGGAGACCCTCGGAATGGGCGCAAAACCCTGGGTGTACTGCACCGGCAGGTCAGACCGGCGCAGGCTGCGGTATATGGTCCTCGTGATATCCAGGTGGGAGGCGTAACGGAAGGACTCAGCGATCGAATACTTGATGCGATAACGGATCGGTTGGCCCGAACGCCTCGGATAACGACCGTAACCCAGGTACGGTTCCCGGTCAACCGGACGTTTGACCGGTGTGCCGGCGCAGGCGCCGCAGGCCGTGCAATCGGCACGAAAGCAATTGACCGTGAGTTCAGCTTTTTGCGCTCGTTCAAACTCGGCTCGCAGAAAGTCCTTGGTGACGCCGATGTCAATGAAATCCCACGGGTAATGATCCCGGCGCGTCAGGTAAGCGCGGGGGTCAACCCCGGTTTCCTGGAAAGCCCTTTGCCAGCGGTCAAAGTCAAATCCTTCCCGCCATTCCTCAAAATATCCGCCCTGACGGTAGACCGTTTCAATAACCGGAAATATCTTTTCATCGGCGCGGGATAGCACGGCTTCGATGTATGACGTCTCCGGGGTCTGGTATTTGATCTCAATCCGGGGTTTTTTTATTTTCCGGATTTGCTGAATTTTTTCCCGCAGTTCTCCCAGCTCGGCAAAGGAAATGTCCTCAAATGGCGTATGGGGCTTGGGGACAAACGGAGAGACAGAGAGATTGATACTGCCCCGGGGATAGGCTGATGCGATCTCCGCCACCAGGCGGTTGATTTCCGTGATATCGGAAAAGGTTTCGAAAGGCAGGCCGACCATGAAGTACAGTTTGACCTGTTTCCATCCGAGCCGATAGGCGGTGGTAATCGAGGTGAGCAGATCATCATTGGAAAAATTCTTGTTCAGACGCCGGCGCAGGGGTTCGCTGGCCGTTTCAGGCGCGAAGGTCAATCCGGTTTTTTTGATCTCTTTTAACAGGACCGCCAGTTCCTCGCTAAAAAGCTCGCCGCGCATTGCCGGCAGGGAGATACTGACAAACTTCTTGCGCAGCATTTCATTCAGCCGGCGGAGCAGATTGGCCAGATCTGGATAATCGAGAATGGAAAAAGATAGGAGAGAAATCTCTTCCCAGCCGGTCTCCCGGATTCCTTTTTCCACCGCTTTGAGAATGTCCGCCGCAGGACGGATGCGCAGAGGCCGGTTGGCATAACCACTCTGACAGAATCGACAGCCCCAGGTGCAGCCGCGCATGACTTCGATCGTCAGGCGGTCATGGACGACATCGCAGATTGGCAGGATGGGCGGTGAGGGAAGGCCCAGGTCGGTTAATCCCGCGCTGGTTTGTTTTTTAATCCGGCAATCCGGCCCATGCACCGCGGGTACCCATATACCGGGAATGCGGGCCAGGGCATGGATGCGGTCGTCGCGGTGTGAGCGGGGTATTTCCCGCAGGATCCGGCTGATGGCCGGCACAGCCGGTTCTCCGTCGCCCACCAGGAAAGCATCAAAGACCGGGCTCAAAGGCCGGGGATTGAGACAGGCCGGACCGCCCGCCAGGAGAATCGGGTAATTTTCAGCCCGCTGCTCGCGGCGGGCAGGGATTCCGCACTGATCAAGCAGGAAAAGCACATTGGTGTAATTCAACTCGCTCTGCAGGGAGATGCCCAGCAGGTCAAACATCGGCGCCGGGCGCTTTGTTTCCAGACCAAAAAGTTGCACACCGCTGGATTTCATGCGGCCGGCGAAATCCGGCCAGGCCGTGAAGATTCTTTCACATTGAATGTCCGGTTCCTGATTAAAGAGGTGATAGATGATCTTAATGCCCAGATTGGACATCCCGATTTCATAGACATCCGGAAAAACAATACCGACACTGATGGTTGCGTCAGGCTTGTGCGCGATGTTATACTCGCCACCGGTATAGCGGATGGGTTTTTTGACAAGTGGCAGGAGATTATCCAGCATCATTATCAATATCGATTCGGCGCCGACTTAATCAATCTGGTTTGATTTAAACGATGCGATTGATTTCAAACCATAAACTGATATGAATCAGTCGGCCGCAGTCAGTTACACTAAGCTGTATCCTCGCTCTAAGGCTTTTTCGTTCAACTTCAATTGTTCTTCTTTGGCTTTGGTAAAACTCTTGCGCTGAGCCTGGTAAAGACTTTCCAGCTTCAAAAGGCCAGTCTTTCTCGCCACGGAGCCCAGCATGACCATGTTCGCGATCCGGCCCTGACCGAGTTCTTCGGCGATCTTGTTGGCTTCAATCGGGACGATCGTGATATCAGTCCGCTTGGGCTGGGATTGGATCAGGGTTTTGTTATAAAAAAGCATTCCGCCCGGTTTGACCTTTGGTTCGAACTTAGCCAGGGATGGTTCGTTCATGATGATCACGATATCCGGTTCTGTGACCACGGGCGAGGCAATCGGTTCGGTGGAGACCACCACGGAAC
>CBFGIH010000038.1:0-9877 GCA_965648775.1 Caldifarciminota bacterium
ATGTTTTTTCCAGTGCGGTCTTAAAAGCCAATTTATTGGGAAACTCTTCATAGCCATCGGGATGACCGTACTGGAAATCATCGATGAGCAGTTCCGCCTGCACCGAGGTCTTGAAAATCCGGCAGGAAACATCAAAAGACCACATGATGTTGTCGTCCCGATGCATGCCCCACTGCGCCAGGTAATAAGGGACAAAGGAGGTCAGGTACAGGGGCTCGATATTTTCTGCCCAGACGATTGATTCAGAAAAGCCAATCCGGATTGATCCCAGACGCGCACCGAGCCGGTGCAGGGCCAGATAGCGATTTTCCTGGCTGCTGAGGACGACCGAGAGCGAAAAGAATTCAAAATAGCGGCGGGGAATGGAAATAAAAAATCCATCATATCCCTGGAGATCCGCGTTAAGCAGGAGACCATGATCGCGGAAAGGACCGGTCTGGACATTCTGCCGGCCCATCGTTAATCTGAAACCGGGCGATTCATAACGCAGGGCTGCCTCGTTCAGCAGGGCTTTGATATGTTTTTTCCATGGGTAGGGGGGTAGAACCGAATCGACCACGGAACTGCCCCGAAATTGCAGGGCTTCGTGAAAAGAGAAATGATCCGCGACCCGGCCGCCCATACGTAGATCAAGCCAGCCATAAGTTTCCCGCGGTTGCAAGACATGGCCGGCCGCAGGGGAAATCATGGTTGAGAAATCGGGATCTTTCATCAGCAGGACATTGAAATGAGACAGTAGCCGCTGCTCCCGGCGGGAAAAAAGCCGCTCACTGGTCAACAGAGAATCAAGGCGGCTGATTAAATCGCCTAAATCGTAAGGTTTAATCCATGGCCGTTCCATCAGCCCGCGGGTCTCCAGGTACGAGCATTCAGTTGCCAAGGGCATATCCAGGGGCAGGCAGTATGCCCAGAGCAGTAAGTTAAGGATCATTCATGCCTCCTTGGGTGTTCCGCGAACCATGCGCTCAGAACTCCCGGGTAAAAGTTATATGCACTTTCACATCACGCCAGGAACCGTTTCTGGGCCAGGCGAAAACGAGCGTTGACTGCCCCAGGGTCATGGCCGCGTCCAGGCCGACGCCGACTGAATAATACCAGGTGCCGTTTGCCCGGGCAATGTCAGCCAGGGGGTAAAAAATCCACGGACGATATTCAATATTGAGCCACCACAGGTTTTCGGCGACAATTTCTTCTTCCAGGTAGCCGCGGACGGTCCGGGCGCCGCCGGCCCGGGCATAATCAAAATATTCATAGCGGTCCGTGCGGGTTAAAATTGCCTGCGGTCGCAGCCGGAATTTGCCGGTCGTTACCGCCGCGGCCAGTGCCAGACGGATGCGGTCCTGGTCGCGGAACAAATATCCGAAGTCCAGATTCCAGACGCACTGGACCGGGTTAAAGGCAAAGCGCTGGGTCAGGCCGGCGCCAACAAAAGTCCGGGTATAACCCAAGCGCGTTGAATCAAAATAAGCGACCATTTCCCGGCCGGAACTGATGGAAAAATCCAGCGTGGCCGTCATGGGTGCGGAAAGACTCAGTTGCAGGCGGGTGCAACGGCCGGAATCGGCGGTCGCGAGCGCTGCCTGGGCCGCGATGGTGATCGGTGCCGCGAGCACGGGATCTGCCAGGGACAGGTCAAACGCCTGCTGGTATTGGTAGCGGAGCTGGAAGCGGCGAAGCGATCCCAGAAGATTGAGCGCTTCGAGCGCCGCTGTAATATTGATGTTATCCCGATCAAAGGAGGCACCGGCTTGAAACTGATCGTGGCGGTCCTCGGTCAGGTCAAACAACACGAAATAACGATTGCCATCATGAATAATCATTTCCGCGATTTCCCGATACAGACCGGTCGCAGTGAGGCGGCGGCGGAGGCGGTTGATTTCACGCCCAGAAAAATAGCGTGCTGGCGTAAAATGCAGATAGCGACGCAGGGCGGTTTGATTAGTGGATCCCCGGATACGAAATCGCAGGTCGTCGATCACGACCCGCTGGCCTTCTTCAATTTCCAGCACCACAACGCCCGCCGTCTGATCCGGGTGCGGTTTTATGCGGACAAAAGGGAAACCCGTATTTTGATAACAATCGAGAATCCGGCGGATGAGCGGTTCGATTTCTTCCATTTTTTTAACCCGATCGCGGCCATCGGTGAGGTAGGAGGTGGAAAAGAAATGGTTGCCGTTCAAATCGATCCGGATATAAGAAGTATCAGCGATGCCGGCCAGGATCAGGTTAAAAACTACGATTGAAAAAGAAACGGCCGCCATTTCGCATTCGGATAGCCAAGCTCATGTAATACGAAAGTGAAGTAATTCGGCCGTTTGGGTTTTTTGATCAGGGTCATCGAGGCGGCCTGGGGTGTCCGATTACCCTTGCGGTTGTTACATTCCAGGCACGCGCAGACCAGGTTCTCCCAGGTGTCTTCGCCGCCCAGGGCTTTGGGAATGACGTGGTCGGCGGTCATCACGCCGATTTTTTTGCCGCAATACTGGCACTGATGATTATCCCGTTTGATGATGTTGCGTTTAGTCAGGGGAATTTCTTTGCGCTTGATCTTGATAAAGTATTTTAAACGGATTACGGACGGCATGGGATAGGTCAGATGCAGACTGCGGATGAAATGGCCGTCTTCGTTTTCGATCAGATCGACCTTGTTGAGATAGACCAGGGTGATCGCCCGTTTAAGTTTAAGAATCGTGAGGGGCTCGTAGTTTTGGTTGAGCAAAAGAACCGGTGAATGAATCATCAGGAACTTTTCATCCGTTTCACGACATCGATGACAAAGTGTTTACGGTAGGTGTAAATGCCGAAAATGGTTGAGGAATCGTCGTATTCGACGTAAATCCGCAGGGAATCCCGGAGGCTATGATCAATATAAATCTGATCGGCGATCAGGATAACTTTCTGATCGCGGGCGGTTTCGATCAATTCCTGCCGGGTGTAATCATCAGACTGCGCCAGCCCCATCTCCGCCGCATTTTCCGCTTTGCCCTTGATCGCGGCGAAACTGAAATGCGGTCGGCTGATCTGGTAAGCGGTGTAGCCGATCGCGATTAGCGCCAGCAGGATGGCGATCACGCCGGCGCCGGATATGCCTCGGTGTTTCATGGTTTACCTCCATAATACCAAAGATCTTCTTTAATTTTTTTCAGCCAGTTCTGGCAGCGGTTGATCTCGCCGGCGGCGTAGGTTTCGTACTGGGGATCGGTTTTGGCCTGCTGGTAATGACTGACCGCTAAAAGCAGGTGATCCCGCGCCGCTTCGGCGGTCGCGATGTTGCCCCGGCTAGGATTTTTTTCCCACGACTGCAATGCCTGGTAACCCCGGCGTTCTTTTATGTCCGCCAGCAGTAAATAGGCATAGGCGTTATCCGGCGCGAGCAACCGTGCGGCCTGGATCAGGCTTTCCGCCGCAGTCAACCGATTTTGCGCGACCGCCACGTCCGCCAGCAGCAACAGGGGAGAAGGCGCGCCGGGGGCCAAACGGTGCGCAGTTTCGTACGCTTTGTTGGCCGCGGCGTAATTCTTCATTTGCCGATACAGACGTCCCAGCTCGAGGTGATAAGTCGCGTTATCTGGTTCGCGCTGAATGAGAAAGTCGTATTCGGCAGCGGCCGCAGCGGGTTGCTGCGCCCGCACGTAGATTTCGGCCAGCTGCTTGCGGATCGCCGGCTGGTCGGGGTAGTGCGCTTTTAAGGATTCCAGCAGCTTGAGCGCCGCCGGGTAATTGCCCTGGTCGGCGTAGAGCGTGGCCAGCGCCAGGGCGCAAGCGGCGTTTGCTGGTTCGAGGCTCAGGCCTTTTTCGTAGGCCAGAACCGCTTCGGGTTGCTGCTGGTTTTGCGCGCAGACATAACCCAATCCCATCCAGAGGTTTACATTCAGGGAATCGATCTGCAGCGCCCGTTCGTATTCCCCTCGGGCGCGGGGGTATTCACGGCGGTCCGCGTAAATGGCGGCGAGGCCTTCGAAAGCGCGGATATCGGCTGGCCGCAGGCGCTTGGCCCGCTGGTAAGTTGATTCAGCTGCCGCGGTGTCGTGCAGTGCCCGGTACGCCTGGCCCAGGGCGATGAAAGCGGCATAGAAACTGGAATCAAACTCGAGCGCCCTGGAGAGGTGATCCCGGGCAGCCAAGTAATTGGCCATTTTCAAGTATTCGTAGGCGAGGGAGTATTCCTGCTCGGCGCGGGTTTTGCTTTCTGCCGCGGCGGGAGATGGCGGCTGCTTCACGACGGACTTTGGTCCGCACGCGATTGCTGTTAGAATGCAGATAACGCAAACACTGCCGCGCATGGCTGAGGTGCCTCCATTGTTTTAAGAAAGAAAATGGAGCCGACGGGATTCGAACCCGTGACCCCTTGACTGCCAGTCAAGTGCTCTCCCAGCTGGGCTACGGCCCCATCATACATTTCTGCTACTAATTGTATCTATTCTGGGTGAATTGTCAATGCCAAAGCCCGCCGGCCGGTTGACACCCGGTTTTTTTTTGGTATATTTTTTAAAATGCTGTGTTGGCTGATCATGGCGCTTGTCCCCTGGCAGGATCAACCGCTGTCGCAGAGATATTACCGGCTCGACCGACAGGACCGGTTTGTATATGCCGCACCGCGCTTTGGCCGCAGCGTGGTAGCTTTATCCGATCAACACCAACGCGCCGTTTTTCAACTGGCGGACAACGTGGACCTGGCGTTCGATGATTTCCAGGCCGCGCCTTTTACATTTTTCATTAACACCGGCCGGTTCCTGATCCGTTACGAGCGTAATACCGGCCGCTGCGATACCCTGGTCCGCGATGCCGCCATTGTTGCTTTCACTTTGGTGGCCGATGATGACCTCGCGCTGGCCGATCAAAATGGGCACCGGCTTCGCTTTCTGGATTTCCGCGGCCAGCCGTTATTTTCCGTCACCCAGAACACCGCGATCAAGGATCTTGCCTGGGCCCGCGGTATTTTGTATGCCCTGACCGAAACGGCAGTTATCGGGTTTGACCGATTTGGTAACCAAACGGCCGAGATCTCGTTGCCGGCGTCGCTGAATCGTCTGTGCGCCGCGGATTCTCTGGTTTTTCTTTTCCAGGTGGGCGCACGGGATGGTTATTATTACGACGGGGACTGGCAGCGTTTTGAAGTGACGCATACCATAAACGATATTGCCGGCGATGAGACGACCGTTGTCATGCTGGGTAACTTTGGCACTCACCTATATTATTATCATTATCGCGACTTCGGGGCCCGATAGCCTCGGATTTCAGCTCGATTCGGTATATTATCGTTACCGACCATTGGCGGCTGAATCTCTGCTGATGGATTCAACTTCCCGCGGCCGCGGGTTGATGCCGGATACTGAATCACCCCGGGTTTTGATCCGCGGGGTCAAAGATTTTACTTACGACCTCCAGGATGGATTTGACCAGGGTCTGCAAATGAGCGTGCGCGGCACCGTCGCGGGGACGGAAATCGAAGGAGTGCTTTCCGATCAATCCGTCTCCGGTCCAACCGCCCGCATTGCCGACATGGAAAAAGTGAGACTGACCGCGGCCAGTCGTAATTTTGAAGGCGGCCTGGGCATGCTCAGCCTCGAACTGCCGTTCGGGATCACGGATGAGATCGAGGGCGGCATGGCCGCGGTTCATGATTCCGAAGGGGTTAACCGCATCCACGGTGCTTATGCGGTGAGCCGGGGAACTTTCCGGCGGATTGAATTTCAGGGTGAAGAAGGCAAGCAAAGTCCTTATTTCGTGCCCGGTCGGATCTTGCCGGGCAGTGAACGGGTGTTCTGCAGTCAGGGAATGCTGGCGCCTGCCTTGCTGATTCGGGATTTTGATTACACGGTCAATTATGAACAATCGATCATTTCCTTCACCAACCGCAACCTCATAACCGCCCGGACCCGGCTTATCGTAGAGTACCAGGATGCGATGCAGGACTGGGCCAGTGTTTATCAGGAGGCCGATGCCCGGAGCAGATTAGCCGGCAACGGGATTCAAGCCATGATCCGGCGCACCTATGACGACCGTGCCGAGCCCCTTGGGTTCAATCTGAGTCCGGACGAATTGGAATCGCTGGTCGTGGTTGGCGACAGCGCCCGCGTCCGCCACGTTTACGCCGACACGGCCGCGAACGGCGCTTATCGAATTGAAAACGGACATTTCGTTTATTACGGGCCCGGCCGCGGCACCCACCGGGTGTCGTTTTTTTATGCAGGGGAAAACGGCGGCGAATACGTTTATGATCCAACGCAAAAAGGATTTGTTTACACCGGGCCGAACGCTGGTAACTACACGCCGGCGCGCCGCCTGGCGCTTCCCGCCGACCAGCAGTTTTACGCGGTTGAAATCAGCGCGGTCCCTGGTTTGAGCGCAACCTATCTTGGCTCCCGTTACGATCGCAACACTTTTTCTCTGGTCAACGATGAAGATAACCAGGCCCGGGGTTGGCGCCTGGGCTGGAAGCAAAAAATCTCTTTTGTCAGCGGCGGGGTTCGGTATCTGAAATACGACCCGGATTTGAACCTGCCTTTTGCCCGGGAAGATCTTGATTATCATTATGCCTGGAACACGACTGATCCGTTTAACGAGGAGGGGCGTTTGGAAATACGGGCCGCACTGCCTTCCGATTTGTCGGTAAAAGCGGACTACGGAATCCTGAACCGCCGGCGCCAGCGGTGGTCGGCCGAAATACAACGGGGATCCCTGGCCGGCGGCTACCGCCGGGTGGACACCCTGGATGCCTGGTTTCTGGCCGGCCAGCAGACCTGGCGTCGTCTGCGCGCAGATCTTCGTTATGAAAACCGCGAACAGACGCATTACACGACCTATGATTTTCGCTGGCCCGCGTCAGCCAGTTGGCATATCGGCTTCCGGGGAGATTATGAACGCCGGGATGACTATGGCCTGACCACGTGCTTTGATTTTTATTCCGCGCCGGTGGAAATCTCGCTCGGCCGGCGCCAATACCAGGATTCGACCTATCAATTTGGCGATGCGGCGGTTCGTCTGTCCGGAAAGGGGATAAATCTTACCGCCAACCTCCGGCAAAGTCAGACCTACCTACAGAAGCGGGATGAATATTATGAACCGGTTCCGAACGGTACCGGCGACTACGTTTATGATTCCCTGACTGGTTCTTATCGGCCCAAGACCGGCGGCGATTATGTTAAACGGATTATTCTGCTGGAGGATTTTCAGCGCGTAACCAGCCACGAATACGGCGGTGATTTGAGTTACCACCGAAATCGTTTAGCGACCAGGGGCCGTTTCAGTGCCCTGAGCCAGAAAGGCCTTCAGCAGTTTAACGAAGATTTTATCGGTTCGTGGACGGACGACGAATGGGCGGTGGAAATTGCCGGTACGCAGAACCGCTACCGCGACGAACGCTATCTCCTGAATGCTTCGGACCGGCGCGAACGCCGGGTCGAACTGCGGCCGCGTTACCAACGCAGCTACGGCGGTCTTCAGGTTCAACAGCAGCGTGAGCAATGGGGAGAAATTCAGCAGGAAACCCGTACGGATTACGTCATCCGGATCGGCACCGAAGCCGGCCGGAAACTGTCTTTCCGGCCCGAAGCCGGGTATTCTTATGTCTTGCTCGCTTCAGCATATTTCCCCGGGCTCGACTTGCGCCTGCAAATTCCCCGGGCCGGGCTGACCATCGGCTATCCCTTTTTCCAGCGCGGCCGAACCGAAGTGGGCACGGAGTTTGTTTATCGCCGTTTTTCCCGGCCGGATGTTCCCTATTTTTTCGCCGCTGGCGAACCGCCGGGGCTGACCAAGATTCTGACCGTGACCGCAGGTTTTTCCGTGAGCAGCGCAACCATATTCAATCTAACCTACCGTCTTGAAATGCCGCCTCAAAATACTTTACTTCATAGTTTTAAACTGAGCACCCGGATTATTTTTTAATGAACGATTCTTACCGTCAATTTTATGAAAAGGCTGGTCAGTGCTATCCAGAGGACGAACTCACTTATTCGAGCCTGAGCGGTCTGGCGCGCCAGAAATGGGTGGCAGCCGCCCTGCGGCGTTTCCTGCGGCCGGGAAACCTGCTGGACTGCGGTTCTAACATCGGCCGTTTGAGCCAGGCCTGGCGGCATGGTCCGGTGTTCGCCATTGATTTGGCCCGCCAGGCGCTGATCCGGGGCCGGCGTCGTTTTCCCCATGTCCATTTCATTCACGCGGACCTGCGCGATCTAAGTTTTATCCGCGCCCAATCCATCACCAATGCCATCGTGATCGAGACCCTTGAACATCTGCCCGAGCCCGGTCCATTTTTGACCAACCTTTATCAGGTGCTGAAACCGGGCGGCAGGGTGTTGATCACGACGCCGGGCTATTCACGGATTCGTCCCCGGCTACTCAGTCTGGGCGTGTTGCAAAGTTACGGCATCAGCGAGGGGGCCGAAGGCGTCAACTATTTTCACACGGCCTACAAGCCCTGCGAGCTGGCGGAGCTGGTCCGGCGGGCGGGATTCATGGTGCTGGCGCAGGGCGGTTTTGAACACGAATCGCGCGGCTGGGTCAGACCCCTAATGCTGTTGATCAGACTGTACAGCGGGATTGCGGAGCGCTGGTTTCCCGGATCGCATTTGAACATCATGGTATATCAGGGGCTGCGCCGGCTGGAGCTCAATCTTTTCTATTTCCTCGACACCTTTGGTTTTTCCCGGCTGCTGAAAAAGATTTTTCCCGAAGGCCGGCGCAGCTATGTTGTCGCTCAGAAGTGAAACGAACGGATTTTGATTATTACCTGCCTGCGGAACTGATCGCCCAGCGTCCTGTTTCTAACCGGGCATCCGCGCGGTTGATGGTGATCGACCGCCGAGCTGGCACGATCGAACATCTGCGGTTTACGGATCTGCCGGACCTGCTTGGTTCCGCTGACGCCTTGGTCTTGAATAACACGAAAGTGTTCAAGGCCCGGCTCTTCGGTTATAAACCAAGCGGCGGCCGCGTGGAAATCCTGCTGGTTCGGGCCGGCCCCGAAGAAACCTGGGAGGCGCTGGTGGACAAGCGCCGGCGGATACCCGCCGACGGCCGGATCGTGATTGATCAGGAGACGCAGGCCCAAATCGTCCGCCAGGATCAGACGCGGGTTTGGCTCCGTTTTAATCGACCGGCCGAAGAAGTGATAAGACGCCACGGCGTTATGCCTCTGCCGCATTACATCCGGCGGCCGGCAGATGCGGCCGATGAAAATTCCTATCAGACGATTTACGCGCGCCGGCCGGGATCGATCGCCGCGCCGACCGCTGGTTTGCATTTCACGCCAGAAGTGCTGGCCCGGACACGGGAGCGGGGGACCGCCATCGTGGAAATCACACTTCATGTCGGTCCCGGCACCTTCCGGTCGATCCGGACAGAAGAGATCGAACAGCACCGTATGGAAGCAGAATACTTTGAAGTTTCAAGCGATGCCGCAACCGTGATCAACGATTGCCGCCGGTTGGTTGCGGTCGGCACCACGACCACGCGGGTGCTGGAGTACCTGGCGGGCCGAACCGAGCGGCCGGGATGCCATGGCCGATGGGAGATTGAAGCGGGACAGGGCTGGACCGATATCTTTATGTATCCCGGTTACCGCTTCCGTGCCATTCAGGGTTTGATCTCAAATTTTCACCTGCCTCGTTCCACGCCTCTTTTGCTGGTTTGTGCTTTTGCCGGCCGCGACCTGATTTTCCATGCTTATGAAGAAGCAGTCCGGCAGCGTTACCGTTTTTATTCCTACGGGGACGCGATGATGATTAAGTAGGTAAAAGTCTGCTGGCCGCGTTCAGATGATCCGGCCGACGCGGTTAAAGCGAATGCCTTGCCAGCGCCAGAATCTCAGGAATTCAAAGAGGGTTTGCGATGGCCCGCCGGGGTCCACGGAAAAAAAGATAAAAAGCGGTTT